>NZ_JBPQTW010000064.1:0-30687 GCF_051386535.1 Streptomyces sp. URMC 127 | reverse complement strand
CACTGGCTCCCGCCGCAACGGCGATCGACCCCCACCGGGGACCCCGGCGGTGCCGAGCGACCCGGCCGTAGGACAGACCGCCCGCCCCGGGCCCGGGCACTGTCTCCCGCCGCGACGGCGATCGACCCCCACCGGGGATCCCGGCGGTGCCGGACGACCCGGCCCCGTAGGCCATGCCGCCCGCCCCGGGCCCGGGCACTCCCTCCCGCCGCAACGGCGATCGACCCCCACCGGGGACCCCGGCGGTGCCGAGCGACCCGGTTCCTAGAGTTGCCGCCCACCGCCCTAGGCACCCCGTGCCGAGCGACCCGGCCCGTGCGGCCGCCCCCGCCGGAGGCGCCCCGTCGCGGCCACGCGGAAAGCGTTTAGCAGGCACGGCGCCCGGCGCCATAGGATTGGGCGCACAACCCGCCCAGAATCCGTCACAAACCCTGAGGATCGCCGAATGCCTGGCATCACGCGCGAGGAGGTAGCCCACCTCGCCCGGCTGGCACGTCTGGAGCTCAAGGACGAAGAGCTCGAGCACTTCGCCGGCCAGCTCGACGACATCATCGGCGCGGTCGCCCGCGTCTCCGAGGTCGCCGAGCAGGACGTCCCCCCGACGTCCCACCCGCTGCCGCTGACCAACGTCATGCGTCCGGACGAGGTCCGTCCGTCGCTGACCCCGCAGGAGGCGCTCTCCGGCGCCCCCGCCCAGGAGCAGCAGCGTTTCAAGGTGCCGCAGATCCTGGGGGAGGACTAAACCGTTATGACGGACATCATCAAGCTCACCGCCGCCGAGATCGCGGAGAAGATCGCCTCGGGCGAGCTCACCGCCGTCCAGGTCACCGAGGCCCACCTGGCCCGTATCGAGGCAGTCGACGAGAAGGTGCACGCCTTCCTGCACGTCGACCGCGAGGGCGCCCTCGCCCAGGCCCGCGAGGTCGACGCCAAGCGCGCCCGCGGCGAGAAGCTCGGCCCGCTGGCCGGCGTCCCGCTCGCGCTGAAGGACATCTTCACCACCAAGGGGATCCCGACCACCGTCGGCTCGAAGATCCTCGAAGGCTGGCTCCCGCCGTACGACGCGACGCTCACCAGGCGCCTGAAGGACGCGGACGTCGTCATCCTCGGCAAGACCAACATGGACGAGTTCGCGATGGGCTCCTCCACGGAGAACAGCGCCTACGGCCCGACCGGCAACCCCTGGGACCTCACCAAGATCCCCGGCGGCTCCGGCGGCGGCTCCAGCGCGGCCCTCGCCGCGTACGAGGCCCCGCTCGCGATCGGCACGGACACCGGCGGTTCGATCCGCCAGCCCGCCGCCGTCACCGGCACGGTCGGCGTCAAGCCCACCTACGGCGCGGTCTCGCGCTACGGCATGGTGGCGTTCTCCTCCTCCCTCGACCAGGGCGGCCCCTGCGCCCGCACGGTCCTGGACGCGGCCCTGCTGCACGAGGTGATCGCCGGCCACGACCCGATGGACTCCACGTCCATCGACGCCCCGGTCCCGCCTGTCGTCGAGGCCGCCCGCAACGGCTCCGTCGCCGGCATGCGCGTCGGCGTCGTGAAGCAGTTCCGCGGCGAGGGCTACCAGGCCGGCGTCCTGCAGCGCTTCGACGAGTCCGTCGAGCTGCTGAAGGAGCTCGGCGCCGAGATCGTCGAGCTGGACTGCCCGTCCTTCGACCTGGCCCTGGCCGCGTACTACCTGATCGCGCCGTCCGAGTGCTCCTCGAACCTGGCCCGCTTCGACGGCCTGCGCTACGGCCTGCGGACCGGCGACGACGGCACCCGCTCGGCCGAGGACGTCACCGCCCTCACCCGCGAGGCCGGCTTCGGCCCCGAGGTCAAGCGCCGCGTCATGCTCGGCACGTACGCCCTGAGCTCGGGCTACTACGACGCCTACTACGGCTCGGCGCAGAAGGTCCGCACGCTCATCACGCGCGACTTCGAGAAGGCGTTCGAGCAGGTCGACGTGATCGTCTCGCCGACCACCCCGACCACCGCCTTCGCGATCGGCGAGCGCGCCGACGACCCGATGGCGATGTACCTCGCGGACCTGTGCACCATCCCGACCAACCTGGCGGGCAACGCGGCCATGTCGCTGCCCTGCGGCCTCGCGCCCGAGGACGGCCTGCCGGTCGGTCTGCAGATCATCGCTCCCGCCCTGAAGGACGACCGGCTCTACAGGGTCGGTGCCGCGGTCGAGGCCGCGTTCACCGAGCGCTGGGGCCACCACCTGCTCGAGGAGGCACCGTCGCTGTGACCGAGAACAAGACGAGCGCGCTGAAGAAGGCCAAGGGCTTCAAGAAGTCCAAGCCCGGCACGTACCTGTCGATCGGCACCACGCTCTTCGGCGCCGTGAGCGTGATCAAGCAGGCGAAGAAGGCGCGCGGCGAGCAGGACACGCTCCAGCTGGTCGACGCGATCGTCTCCGCGGCCGCCATCGCCACCGGCGTGGCCCTGCTGGTGCGCGAACTGCGCCGGATGAACAGCGACGACGTCCTCGCGGACTGAGCCAGGACCTGAGAGGTTAGTTTTCCGTGACCGTCACTGAACTGGTGTCGTACGAGGACGCGCTGGCTTCCTACGACCCCGTCATGGGCCTGGAGGTCCATGTCGAGCTCGGCACCAAGACGAAGATGTTCTGCGGCTGCTCCACGGAGCTGGGCGCGGACCCCAACACCCAGACCTGCCCGGTCTGCCTCGGCATGCCCGGCGCCCTGCCCGTGGTCAACGCCACCGGCGTCGAGTCCGCCATCAAGATCGGTCTCGCGCTGAACTGCGAGATCGCCGAGTGGTGCCGCTTCGCCCGGAAGAACTACTTCTATCCGGACATGCCGAAGAACTTCCAGACCTCCCAGTACGACGAGCCGATCGCCTTCAACGGCTACCTCGACGTGCAGCTGGAGGACGGCGAGGTCTTCCGCGTGGAGATCGAGCGCGCCCACATGGAGGAGGACACCGGCAAGTCCACGCACGTGGGCGGCGCCACCGGCCGCATCCACGGCGCCCAGCACTCCCTGCTGGACTACAACCGCGCCGGCATCCCGCTCATCGAGATCGTCACCAAGCCGATCGAGGGCGCGGGCGAGCGGGCCCCCGAGGTCGCCAAGGCCTACGTCGCCGAGCTCCGCGAGCTCATCAAGGCGCTGGGCGTCTCCGAGGCCCGGATGGAGATGGGCCAGATGCGCTGCGACGTGAACCTGTCGCTGCGCCCGAACGGCACCGAGAAGTTCGGCACCCGCTCCGAGACCAAGAACGTCAACTCGCTGCGCTCCGTCGAGCGCGCGGTGCGCTTCGAGGTCCAGCGGCACGCCTCCGTGCTGTCGGCCGGCGGCACGATCGTGCAGGAGACCCGGCACTTCCACGAGGAGGACGGTTCGACCACGTCGGGCCGCATCAAGGAAGAGGCCGAGGACTACCGCTACTTCCCCGAGCCGGACCTGGTGCCGGTGGCCCCCTCCCGCGAGTGGGTCGAAGAGCTGCGGGCGACCCTGCCCGAGCTGCCGCGCGTGCGCCGCAACCGGCTGCGCGAGGAGTGGGGCGTCTCCGAGCACGACATGCAGTCGATCCTCAACGCGGGCGCGGTCGACCTGATCGTCGCCACCGTCGAGGCCGGCGCCGACTCCGCGGCCGCCCGCAAGTGGTGGATGGGCGAGCTGGCCCGCAGCGCCAACGAGTCCGGCACGGACCTCGCGGCGCTGGCGATCACCCCGGCGCAGGTCGCCCGGGTCGCGGCGCTCGTCGCCGAGGGCTCGCTCAACGACAAGCTGGCCCGCCAGGTCATCGAGGGCGTGCTCGCGGGCGAGGGCGGCCCGGACGAGGTCGTCGAGAAGCGCGGCCTGAAGGTCGTCTCCGACGACAGCGCCCTGGGCGCCGCCGTGGACGAGGCCATCGCGGCCAACGCGGCCATCGCGGACAAGATCCGCGGCGGCAAGGTGGCGGCGGCGGGTGCCCTGGTCGGCGCGGTCATGAAGGCCACGCGCGGCCAGGCCGACGCGGCCCGGGTCCGGGAGCTGATTCTTGAGCGGCTTGCCGCGAAGGAATAATTGAGCACAGTCTGGAGCGCCTCGGCGTCGAAGGCTGATCTTCCGCTCCCTGCCTGACGTTTCATGGCCGCCCCTTTTCGGAGGGGCGGCCATTGTCTGTCCGTAATTGGCCCGCAAATGGCTGGTTTCTTGCCCTCTATGGCCTTCACGGCCCCCGTCCGGGATGATCGCGGAAGCGGGCGGGCCCACCCTGTGCCCGCCACCGAGGTATGGGGGTTGGCACATGAGACGGTTGAGCAGAGCGCTGGCGGCGGTCACCCTGGCGGGCGCCGGCCTGCTGGCGACGACGGTCCCGGCCGGCGCGGCGACGGACGCCGGCGCACCGGCCGCCGCGGCGAAGTGCGAGACGGGCTGGGGGAGCCTGCTCAAGACGGCGTCGACCAGTGCGTACAAGCCGCTCCTGGACATCCGCGCGGGGAAGCACGAGTGCTTCGACCGCCTGGTCTTCGACGTCCAGGGCATCGGCGACCACCGCATCGGCTACCGCGTCGAGTACGTGGACCAGCTGCGCCAGGACGGCTCGGGCGACCCCATCCCGGTCGCCGGGGGAGCGGTGCTGGCCGTCCGCGTGTCCGCCCCCAGCTACGACCCGGACACCGGCGAGGCGCGCTACCCCGGCCACGCCGGGCAGCCGCTGACCGGCGTGGACCTCACCGGCTTCCGCACCTTCCAGGACACCCGCTTCGCCAGCAGCTTCGAGGGCGAGACCCTCGTCGGCGTCGGCGTCCGCGCGCGCCTGCCCTTCCGCGTCTTCCAGGAGCGCAACCGCATCGTGGTGGACGTCGCCCACAGCTGGCAGCCCCAGGGCTGAGCGGCTCCCCGCACCCGCGTGTGGGGTGGGCCACAAAGCGGACAAAGGATCTTTTCCGGCTGTCACAGTGGCTCGGTGAGGGGCCCCCTCCGCATCGTCTGCACCCGATGCAGTCCGGGGCCCCGAGCCCAGTAGCCCCAGCGCTCGGAACAGCACGGGTCGGCATCCCGGCGAGCTCGACGCGATACCCGGGAAGCAGCCCGTATGACCTCACTCGCACGGTGGTGCCTGCGCCGCCGCTCCGCCGTCATCGTGCTGTGGCTCGTCGCCCTCGCGGGCACCGCGGCCGCCGCCCTCCTCACCGGCCCGGCCTACTCCAACGACTACGCCGTGCCCGGCACGGAGGCCGCCCGCGCGAGCGCCCTGCTGGAGGCCGGCTTCCCCGGCCAGGGCGGCGACGACACCGTCGTCTGGCACACCGACCGCGGCACCGTGCGCGCCGCCGCCGTCGAGGAGCGCATGACCGGCGTCCTGCACGAGCTCTCGGCGCTCCCCGGCGTGGAGTCGGTCAGCGGCCCGTACAGCGGCCCCGGCGGCGCCGCCCGCATCAGCCCCGACGGGCACACCGCGTACGCCTCCCTGACCTTCACGGACGGCGTCCCCGGCAAGGAGCTGGCCAAGAAGGCCGTCGACACGGCGCGGTCCGCCGCGGACGGAAACCTCCACGTCGCCCTCGGCGGCAGCGGCATCGCCGGCGCGGAGACCAAGGGCGGCCACCTCAGCGAGATCATCGGCATCGCGGTCGCCGCGGTCGTGCTCTTCGTCGTCTTCGGCTCGCTGGCCGCGAGCCTGCTGCCGATCGCCACCGCCCTCGTGGGCGTCGGCACCGCCGCCATGGGCACCCAGCTCCTCGGCCACGTCATGAACGTCGCCGACTTCGCCCCCATGCTCGGCACCCTCATCGGCCTCGGCGTGGGCATCGACTACGCCCTGTTCATCGTCACCCGGCACCGCAAGGGCCTGCGCGCCGGCCTGCCCGTGGCCGTCGCGGCCGAACGGGCCGTCGCCACCACCGGCCGCGCCGTCGTCTTCGCCGGCGGCACCGTGTGCGTCGCGCTGCTCGGCATGCTCATCCTGCGGCTGAGCTTCCTCAACGGCGTCGCCCTCGCCGCCTCGCTCACCGTCGTCCTGACCGTCGCCGCGTCCGTCACCCTGCTGCCCGCGCTCCTCGGCGTCATCGGCGACCGCGCCCTCGGCCGCCGCGAGCGGCTCCGCCGCGCGGCCGGCGGCCCCGCCGCGGAGCCGCCCACCGGCCTCGCCGCCCGCTGGGCCGCGTTCGTCGAGCGCCACCCCAAGCTGCTGGGCACCGTGGCGGCCGCCGTCATGCTCGTGCTCGCACTGCCCACGCTCTCCCTCCACCTCGGCACCTCCGACCAGGGCACCGGCCCGGCCTCGGCCACCACCCGGCAGGCGTACGACATGCTCGGCCGCGGCTTCGGCCCCGGCGTCAACGGCCCCCTGACGCTCGTGGCCGACCTGGACAGCGCCGCCGACCGGCTCGCCTTCACCCGGCTCCCGGAGACCCTGCGGCACACCGAGGGCGTCGCCGCCGCCTCCCCCGCGGAGGTGAACACCAGCGGCGACACGGGTGTCATCAGCGTCGTCCCCACGACCTCCCCGCAGTCGCGCGCCACCAGCGACCTCGTGGACCGGCTGCGCGGCACCGTGCTGCCGAAGGCGGCCGCCGGCAGCGGCGTGGACGTGCGCGTCGGCGGCATGACCGCGAGCTACGACGACTTCGCAGGCGTCATCCTCGGCAAGCTGCCGCTCTTCGTCGGCACCGTCGTCGGCCTGGGCTGCCTGCTGCTCCTGCTGGCCTTCCGCAGCATCGGCATCCCCCTGAAGGCCGCGGTCATGAACATCGCCGCCGTCGCCTCGTCCTTCGGCGTCGTCGTCGCGCTCTTCCAGTGGGGCTGGGGCAGCGAGCACCTCGGCCTCGGCGGGGCGGGCCCGATAGAGCCGTTCCTGCCCGTCGTCATGGTCTCCGTGCTCTTCGGCCTCTCCATGGACTACCAGGTCTTCCTGGTCAGCCGGATGTACGAGGAGTGGCTGGCCACGCGCGACAACTGCCGTGCGGTACGGGTCGGGCTCGCCGAGACCAGCCGCGTCATCAACTCCGCGGCGGTGATCATGATCTCGGTCTTCCTGGCCTTCGTGCTCAGCGGCGACCGCGTCATCGCGATGTTCGGCATCGGCCTCGCGGTGGCCGTCGCCCTCGACGCCTTCGTGCTGCGGACCCTGCTGGTGCCGGCCCTCATGCACATGCTGGGCGGCGCCAACTGGTGGCTGCCGGCGTGGCTGGACCGCCGCCTGCCCCGGCTCAGCATCGAGCCGCCCGAGCCGGTGGAGCCGGTGACGCCGGCGAGCCTCCCCGAGCCCGAGCCGGAGGTGGCCGGGGTCAGTCCTGAGCGGAGCCTTGCCGCGGCAGGCGTATGACCACGCAGCCCGAGTCGAGGTCGACCGGGCCGCGGGCGGGATCGGCGTCCCCGGTGTCCTCACGCGTGAGCTCGAGGCGCTTCGCCTCCTCGTGCGCGTGCTTCCGGCCCGGTGAGAACACTTCCTCGAAAATGTTGAACATCCCGACTCCCGTCGCCGTCCCGTCCGTCCAGCATAGGCGGACGGATGTACGGTCCACGGGAATCGCGGGCGGAGTGCGTCAGCTCACCTCCAGGCGCAGGATGCGGTCGTCCTCCGCGCCGGGCTTCCCGCGCCCGTCCGTGTTGCTCGTCGTCACCCACAGCCCGCCGTCGTCCGTGGCGAGCACGGTGCGCAGCCGCCCGTACTCGCCCTGCAGGAACGCCTGCGGGGCGGCCACCGGCCTCGTGCCGTCCAGCGGGATCCGCCACAGGCGCTCGCCGCGCAGCCCGGCCATCCACAGCGAGCCCTTGGCGTACGCGAGGCCGCTGGGGGAGGCGTCCGAGGTCTTCCACTGCTCGACGGGGTCGGTGAAGCCGGACCGGCCCGCCTTGCCCTCCGCGTCCGGCCAGCCGTAGTTGCCGCCGGGCCGGATCAGGTTGAGCTCGTCCCAGGTGTCCTGGCCGAACTCCGACGCCCACAGGCGCTTGCCCGCGTCCCACGCCAGGCCCTGCACGTTGCGGTGCCCGGAGGAGTAGACCACCGAGTCCCCCTCGGGATTGCCGTACGCGGGGCGGCCGTCCGGCGTCATGCGCAGGATCTTCCCCCCGAGCGACTTCCGGTCCTGGGCGGGGCCGCGCTGCCCGGCCTCGCCCGTGCCGGCGTAGAGCATCCGGTCGGGGCCGAAGGCGAGGCGCCCGCCGTTGTGCACCGTGCCCTTGGGGATGCCCCGGAGCACCGTGTCGGGCGCCCCCAGGCGCTGCCCCGCCGGCTTGGCCTCGTCGTAGCGCAGGCGGGCGATGCGGTTGTCCGAGTCGGTCGTGAAGTAGGCGTACACGAGCCGGTCGGTGGCGAAGTCCGGCGAGACCGCGAGCCCCAGCAGGCCCCCTTCGCCGCCCTTGACGACGCCGGGCACCTCGCCGACCTCGGTCTGCGCGCCGTCCCTGGCGGACACCCGGACGATCTTTCCCGTGTCGCGGGAGCCGGCCAGCAGATCGCCGCCGGGCAGCGCGGCCAGGCCCCACGGGGTGCCGAGCTTGGTGGTGAGCGTCCGGACGACCTTGACGGATCCGGTGGCGGGCGCGGGGGAGGCCGCCGGCGAGCCCGAAGGGGCCGCCGTGCCGGGCGACTTGGCAGAGGAGCCCTGCCGCGGCCCCTCACCGGGAAAGCCGTCCTCGCTCGAACAGCCGGCGACGCCGAGCAGCGCGGCGGCGGCCAGGACAGCGGCGCGGGTACGAGCACGGGGCCGTCGTCGCACGGTACGGGGTCCTCTCGCCGGGGGCGCGTGTCGTTCAGTCGGCACTGTGCCATACGGCGGGGCCGGATCCCCGGCCCACCCGTATTCGCCGCAACGGCCAACAGCCACTGCGGCGAGCGTCCCGCGGTCAGTCCCAGGAGCCCAGTGCCCGGGGCAGCGCGGCTATCTCCGCGAGGTCCTCCGGTGTCAGCCGCAGCCGGGCGGCCGCGGCGTTCTGGACCGCCCACACCGGCTTCTTCGTCCCCGGCACGGGTATGACGTGCCGCCCCTGGGCCAGCACCCAGGCCAGGGCCACCTGCGCGGCCGTCGCGTCGTGCCGCAGCGCGACCCGCCGCAGCCCCGCCACGATCGGCTGGTTGGCCGCCATCATCTCGGCGGTGAAGCGCGGGTGCCGGGCCCGCAGGTCCTGCGGTTCGAAGCCCTGCCCGGGCGTCAGCGTGCCGCTGAGGAAACCGTTCCCCAGCGGCATGGCGGCCAGCAGGCCCACTCCTCTGGAGGCGCACCACGGCACCAGCGCGTCGAGCGCCTCCCTGGACCACACCGACAACTCCGCCTGCACACAGCTCACCGGGAACACCTGCTGCACCCGTTCGAGCTGCCGTATCGTCGCGTCGTAGAGCCCGGCGCGCGACCTGCGGCGCGTGCGGGCGCCGATGGCGCACCAGCCGAGCGCCCGCACCTTGCCCGCGGAGACCAGCTCCGCCATCGCCCCCCAGGTCTCCTCCACCGGCACTTCGGGGTCCGGCCGGTGCAGCTGGTAGACGTCGATCACATCGGTCTGCAGCCGGCGCAGGGAGGCGTCGCAGGCGCGCTTGACGTACCCGGGGCGGCCGTTGGCGACGATGTGGCTGTCGCCCACCAGCAGCCCGCACTTGGTCGACACGAACGCCTCGGAGCGCCTCTCCCGTAGCACCCGCCCGACCAGCAACTCATTGGTGAACGGCCCGTACATGTCCGCGGTGTCCAGCAGGGACGTTCCTGCATCGAGCGCCGCGTGCACCGTGCGCAGCGCGGTCTCCCCGCTCTGCTGGGAGGCGGTGTATCCCCAGTGCATGGGCATGCACCCGAGGCCGATCGCGCCCGCTTCGAGCGCCGTCGCACCGATATTCCTGCGCTCCACCGGCCGTACCCCTCCCGTTCCTCGCCCCCAAACTAACCTCTGCCGCGGTGGCCGGATCGCATAGCCTCCAGGCATGAGTGCAGATGACAGCGGTTCCGGCCGCCCCCTGGTCTGGCTGCCCTTCCCCGCCGAGCGGATCGAGGGCCTGCCGCAGACCCTCGACTACGCCTTCTGGGACGGCGGCCCGGAGTTCCCCACGGACCCCGCCCGCTGCGACTTCTACGTCGTCCCGTACGTCACCGACCCCGAGCCGTGCCTGCGCCCGCTGGCCGCCATGACGCGCGTACGCGTCGTGCAGGCGCTCACCGCGGGCGTGGACCACCTGCTGCCCGCCGTGGAGCGGCTGCCGAAGGGCGCCGTGCTGTGCAACGCCCGCGGGCTGCACGACGCGAGCACGGCCGAGCTGGCCCTGGCGCTCACGCTCGCCGCACTGCGCGACATCCCCGGCTTCGTGCGCGCGCAGGACGCGGGGGAGTGGCGGCAGGGCTTCCGCCCGGCGCTGGCCGACAAGTCGGTGCTCATTGTGGGTTACGGTTCGATCGGCAGCGCCATTGAGGACCGGCTCGTGCCCTTCGAGTGCGCGCGGGTCACACGCGTCGCGCGCTCCGCGCGGGACAGCGCGCGCGGTCCCGTGCACCCGATCGCCGCCCTGCCCGGCTTGCTGCCCGGCGCCGACGTCGTGGTGCTCGCCGCGCCGCTGACCGAGGAGACCCGGGGGCTCGTCAACGCAGGTTTCCTGGCGCGGATGAAGGACGGCGCGCTGCTGGTGAACGTCGCGCGCGGTCCGATCGTCGACACCAAGGCCCTTCTCGCCGAACTGGACGCAGGTCGGCTGCGTGCCGCCCTGGATGTCACGGACCCCGAGCCGCTGCCGCCGGGCCACCCGCTGTGGAGCGCTCCGGGGGTGCTCATCACCCCCCATGTGGGTGGGCCCTCCTCGGCCTTCATGCCGCGCGCCGGGCGGCTGCTCCGTGATCAGCTGGCCAGATTCGCTCTGGACGCGCCACTGCAAAATGTCGTAGTCACCGCGCGCTAGTTACCACGTAGAGGTACCGTTCGACTGCACTCAGTGTCCATAACCCCGTGGCTGATTACGCTATGTATATGAGCTATGTCCCTGAGTGACGAGTCTGGTGTATCGTCCGGACGGGGGCTGCGGCGTGCACGGGAACGGCCGCAGCGAGGACCGGAACTCGAGGGGGGCGACGGGCGATGCACGGCCAATGGACGATCAACCCGACGCGGCTCACGCACCGACCACGACCGCACCGTGCCCTGCACCGTGCACCGCGCCCGCACTGCGTGGCGACCCTGCTCCTGTGGCTTCCATGGCTGCCGCTGCTGCGGACGGCGGCGCGGTGAGCGCCCCAGGAGCGGCCCTGCCCCGCCCGTCCGGCGGCTCGGGCCCGGTCTCGCAGCTCCTGCTGGCCCTCGTCTGCGGCGGCTATGCCACGGGCGCGGCCTTCGGCTGGGGTTCGAGCGAGCTCGCCTCCGCCATGGGCGACTTCGGCCTCGGCGGGGCCGCCGTGCTCGCCGCCGTCTCCTGCTTCTGGTACGGGCGCACGCACCGCACGCGGTTCCGCCTCGCGTGGTTCCTCTTCGCGGCGTCCTCCGCCATGGCAGGCCTCGGCAACGTTGTCTGGGGCTGGTACGAGGTCGTCCTCGACGCCCGCGTCCCGACGCCCTCCGTGGCGGACTTCTGCTTCCTGCTCTTCGCGCCGCCGGCCATCATCGGCCTGCTGGTGCTCGCCCGGCGTCCCGTCACCCGGGCCGGCTGGGTGTGCCTGGCCCTCGACGCCTGGCTCACCGGCGGCTCGCTGCTCACGCTCTCCTGGAGCCTGGCGCTCGCGCACACCGCCCACTTCGAGGGCGAGAGCGTCGCCCACGCCGCGCTCTCCCTGGCCTATCCGCTGCTGGACATCGCCCTGGTGTCCATGGTGCTGGCGCTGCACTTCCGCCGCTCGACGGCCAACCGCTCGGCCATCAACACCGCCATCGCGGCCCTCGCCCTGACGGTCCTGTGCGACGCCCTGTTCACCTCGCCGCTGCTGCGCTCGCACTACCGCTCGGGCCAGATCCTCGACGCCGGCTGGTTCGCGGGCTACATGCTCATGGCGTACGCCCCCTGGGTCGCCCGCGAGGAGGGCGAGGACACCCCCGCCCGGCACCCGCACCACCCCAGCCGTCCCATCGCCGGCTCCCTCGCGGCCCTGACGCCGTATCTGGCCGCCGCCGTGTGCACCCTGGGGATCCTCTACAACGTCCTGGACGGCCACCAGGTCGACAAAGTCGTCCTGTTCACCGGCTGCACGGTCGTCCTGGCCCTGGTGATCCGCCAGGGCATCATGCTGCTGGACAACATCTCGCTCACCCAGGAACTGGCCCAGAAGGAGAACCACTTCCGCTCCCTCGTCCAGGGTTCCAGCGACGTCATCATGATCGCCGCACCGACGGGCATACTGCGCTACGTCAGCCCGGCCGCCGCCGGGGTCTACGGCCGTGAGGCCGATGACCTCGTCGGCTCCGAACTGGCCTCGCTCATCCACCCGGAGGACCTCGGCAGAGTCGTCCACGAGGTGCGCCGCTTCCTCGCCGCGCCGCCCGCCGAGGAGCCCACCACCCGCATCGAGTGCCGCTTCCGCTCCGGCAGCGGCGAGTGGCTCAACGTGGAGTCGACCGTCAACCGCCACCACGGCGGCCTGATCTTCAACAGCCGCGACGTCACCGAGCGCGTGCGCCTGCAGGCCCAGCTCCAGCACACCGCCGAGCACGACCCGCTCACCGACCTGCCCAACCGCGCCCTGTTCACCAAGCGCGTCCAGCAGGCCCTCACCGGCCGCAGAGCGACCGACGCGGGCACCGCCGTGCTCTTCATCGACCTCGACGGCTTCAAGGCGGTGAACGACAGCGTCGGCCACCAGGCGGGCGACGAGCTGCTCGTCCAGGCGGCCCGTCGCCTCCAGGACTCCGTCCGCGCCGGGGACTCCACCGCCCGCTTCGGGGGCGACGAGTTCGCCGCCCTCATCATCGGCGACGGCACCCGCGACCCCGCCGCCCGCGAGTACCGCATCCACGAGATCGCCGACCGGCTGCGGGTCACCCTCTCCCAGCCCTACCGCGTGGAAGGAGGCACCGAGGTCCGCGTCGCCGCCAGCATCGGCGTGGCGTTCGCCGAGCCCGGCATCACCCCGGGCGAGCTGATGCGCAACGCCGACCTCGCGATGTACCGCGCCAAGCAGGCCGGCAAGGGCCGCGTCGAGCTCTACGCACCGCAGATGCAGGCCGACGTCGTCCGCCGCGCCGAGCTCGCCACCCGGCTGCGCACCGCCCTGCACGAAGGCGAGTTCGCCCTGCTCCACCAGCCCGTCGTGGACCTGGCCACGGGCGTGATCACAGCGGTCGCCGCACAGCCCCGCTGGCGCTCCGCCCAGGGGATACTGTTCACTCCCGCGGAGTATCTCCGCGTGGCCGAGAACGACCGGGGCGACGAGACCGCCCGCATCGCCGAGCTCGGCCGCTGGACGCTGGAGAAGGCCGTCGAGCAGGCCGCCCAGCGCTGCCGCGCGGGCCACGCCGTCCCCGTCTACGTCCGGCTGTCCGCCGCCCGCCTGATGGACAGGTCGCTGCCCGCCAAGAACCTGGAGGGGCTGCTCATCCGGCACGGCCTGCCGTCCGGGGCGCTCGTCCTGGAGCTGTCCGGAAGCGACCCCCGGGTGCCGCTGGACGAGCTGGAGCGGCGGCTCGGCGCCCTGCGGCGGATGGGTGTGCGGATCGCCCTCGACGGCTTCGGCAGCGGCTATGCCGCGATCAGCGCCCTGCGCCGGCTGCCCATCGACACCCTCAAGCTCGACCGCGGGCTGGTCGACGGCGTCGTGGAGTCCGCCCGCCTGCACAAGATCACCGCCGGGCTGCTGAGGATCGCCACCGACCTGGGCATGCAGTCCGTCGCCGACGGCGTCGACGTGCCGGAGCAGGCGCTGGCCCTGCGCGCCATGGGCTGCACCCATGCGCTGGGCGCCGCCTTCGCCGGGCCGCTCGACGAGCACCGGCTGCGGCACGCGCTCGGCCGCGGGGCCTACCCCGTGCCGGGCCCGTCCGTGGATGGCGCAAACGCATGGGTATCGGGCGGCGCCCTGCCCGCGGGCGCAGTACCGTCCGGTACGCGATCGGGGTCCGCGGGGGGCGCCGGATCGCTGGCCCATGCTCCATTGCGCTCAAATAATGAGACGCCCGTCCCACCCACTTGACACTTCGCCGGTGACGGGTGGAGGGTCGGTCCCATGCGCACCCGAATTCTCGTACTTGGACAGCGCGTCGGCTGAAGCAGGCACTCACCCAAGCCCTGCTGACCACACCGGCGCGCTCCCCTCGCTTGCCTCACGGCACGAGGGGTTTTTTGTTGCACTAGAACGTGACAGACCCTCCCAAACCGCCCTCCGCTCCACCCGGCAGATGCCGACGAACCCCCTTCGAGTCCCCCTCGAACCGTCGCGTGAAGCCGATCGAACCCCCGTCGAATCCTTCGAGAAGAGAATGTCGATGACCGAGCAGGCCACCGGAGCCCACCATCCGCAGCCGCGGGCCCGCGGCGCGGCGCAGCAGCCCGCCACCGTCGAGCACGTCACGGGCGCGCAGTCCCTCATCCGCTCGCTGGAGGAGGTCGGGGCCGAGATCGTGTTCGGGATCCCGGGCGGGGCGATCCTCCCCGCCTACGACCCGATGATGGACTCCTCGAAGGTCCGCCACGTCCTGGTCCGCCACGAGCAGGGCGCGGGCCACGCCGCGACCGGATACGCCCAGGCCACCGGCAAGGTGGGCGTCTGCATGGCCACCTCCGGCCCCGGCGCCACCAACCTCGTCACGCCGATCGCCGACGCCCACATGGACTCCGTCCCGCTGGTCGCCATCACCGGCCAGGTCGCCTCCAAGTCGATCGGCACGGACGCCTTCCAGGAGGCGGACATCTGCGGCATCACCATGCCGATCACCAAGCACAACTGGCTGGTCACCGACCCCGCCGAGATCCCCCGCACCATCGCCGAGGCCTTCCACGTCGCCTCCACCGGCCGCCCCGGCCCCGTCCTCGTCGACATCGCCAAGGACGCCCTGCAGGCGCAGACCACCTTCAGCTGGCCGCCCCACACCGACCTGCCCGGCTACCGCCCGGTCACCAAGCCGCACTCCAAGCAGATCCGCGAGGCCGCCAAGCTGATCAGCCAGGCCTCCCGCCCGGTGCTCTACGTCGGCGGCGGCGTCCTCAAGGCCCGCGCCACCGCCGAGCTGAAGGTCCTCGCCGAGCTGACCGGCGCCCCCGTCACCACCACCCTGATGGCCCTGGGCGCCTTCCCCGACAGCCACCCCCAGCACCTGGGCATGCCCGGCATGCACGGCTCGGTCGCCGCCGTCACCGCCCTGCAGAAGTCCGACCTGATCATCGCCCTCGGCGCCCGCTTCGACGACCGCGTCACCGGCAGGCTGGACTCCTTCGCCCCGTACGCCAAGGTCGTCCACGCCGACATCGACCCCGCCGAGATCGGCAAGAACCGCGCCGCCGACGTGCCGATCGTCGGTGACGCCCGCGAGGTCATCGCCGACCTGATCGTCGCCCTGCAGACCGAGCTCGCCGAGGGCCGCGGCGGCGAGGCCGCCCGCGAGCGCTACGCCGCCTGGTGGCAGGACCTCGACCGCTGGCGCGAGACCTACCCGCTCGGCTTCGACCAGCCCGCCGACGGCAGCCTCGCCCCCCAGCAGGTCATCCAGCGCATCGGGCAGCTCGCCCCGGAGGGCACGATCTACGCCGCCGGCGTCGGACAGCACCAGATGTGGGCCGCGCACTTCATCGGCTACGAGCAGCCCGCCACCTGGCTCAACTCCGGCGGCGCCGGGACGATGGGCTACGCGGTGCCCGCCGCGATGGGCGCCAAGGCCGGCCTGCCCGACCGCACCGTGTGGGCGATCGACGGCGACGGCTGCTTCCAGATGACCAATCAGGAACTGGTCACCTGCGCGCTCAACAACATCCCCATCAAGATCGCCATCATCAACAACGGCGCCCTGGGCATGGTCCGCCAGTGGCAGACCCTGTTCTACAACCAGCGCTACTCCAACACCGTGCTCCACTCCGGCCCGGAGGCGGACGGCACCGAGGCCTGCGCCGGCACCCGCGTCCCGGACTTCGTCAAGCTCTCCGAGGCCATGGGCTGCGTCGGCCTGCGCTGCGAGCGCCCGGAGGACCTGGACGCCGTCATCCAGCAGGCCAACGCCATCAACGACCGTCCGGTCGTGGTCGACTTCATCGTCCACCAGGACGCCATGGTCTGGCCGATGGTCGCCGCCGGCACCTCCAACGACGAGATCCTCGCCGCGCGCGGAGTCCGCCCGGACTTCGGCGACGGCGAGGACGACTGAGGGACCGCGAGAAGCGAGAAGAGAGAGAACGAGCAGATGACCAAGCACACGCTCTCCGTCCTGGTGGAGAACACCCCCGGCATCCTCACCCGGATCGCCGCCCTGTTCGCCCGCCGCGGCTTCAACATCGACTCCCTCGCCGTCGGCGTGACCGAGCACCCCGACATCTCCCGCATCACCATCGTCGTCAACGTCGAGTCGCTGCCGCTGGAGCAGGTCACCAAGCAGCTCAACAAGCTCGTCAACGTGCTGAAGATCGTGGAGCTGGAGGACAGCCAGGCGATCCACCGCGAGCTCGTCCTGGTGAAGGTCCGCGCCGACAACGAGACCCGCTCCCAGATCGTCGAGATCGTCCAGCTGTTCCGCGCCAAGACCGTCGACGTCTCCCCGGAGGCCGTCACCATCGAGGCCACCGGCGGCAGCGACAAGCTCGGCGCCATGCTCAAGATGCTGGAGCCGTTCGGCATCAAGGAGCTGGTGCAGTCCGGGACGATCGCCATAGGGCGCGGCGCGCGGTCCATCACGGACCGCAGCCTGCGCGCGCTGGACCGCTCGGCCTGAGCGCCCGTCCGGCCCCATCCGGCCGGAACCGGCTCATCCGTATACCGAGACCTGAAATCCTTCCCCCGCCCGCCCGTCATACGGTGGGACGCACCACCGGACAACCGGAAACAAGGAGATACCCCAACGTGGCTGCCGAGCTCTTCTACGACAACGACGCCGACCTGTCCATCATCCAGGGCCGCAAGGTCGCGGTCCTCGGCTACGGCAGCCAGGGCCACGCCCACGCGCTGTCCCTGCGCGACTCGGGCGTCGACGTCCGCGTGGGCCTGCACGAGGGCTCCAAGTCCAAGCAGAAGGCCGAGGAGCAGGGGCTGCGCGTCGTCACCCCCGCCGAGGCGGCGGCCGAGGCCGACGTCATCATGATCCTCGTCCCGGACCCGATCCAGGCCAAGGTCTACGAGGAGTCCGTCAAGGAGCACCTCAAGGACGGCGACGCGCTGTTCTTCGGCCACGGCTTCAACGTCCGCTTCGGCTTCATCAAGGCCCCGGCCGGCGTCGACGTCTGCATGGTCGCCCCCAAGGGCCCGGGCCACCTCGTGCGCCGCCAGTACGAGGAGGGCCGCGGCGTCCCGTGCATCGCGGCCGTCGAGCAGGACGCCACGGGCAACGCCTTCGCCCTGGCCCTCTCCTACGCCAAGGCCATCGGCGGCACCCGCGCCGGCGTCATCAAGACCACCTTCACCGAGGAGACCGAGACCGACCTCTTCGGCGAGCAGGCCGTCCTGTGCGGCGGCGCCTCGGCGCTGGTGAAGGCCGGCTTCGAGACGCTGGTCGAGGCCGGCTACCAGCCCGAGATCGCGTACTTCGAGTGCCTCCACGAGCTCAAGCTCATCGTCGACCTGATGTACGAGGGCGGCCTGGAGAAGATGCGCTGGTCGGTCTCCGAGACCGCCGAGTGGGGCGACTACGTCACCGGCCCGCGCATCGTCACCGACGCCACCAAGGCCGAGATGAAGAAGGTCCTCGGCGAGATCCAGGACGGCACCTTCGCCAACAACTGGATGAAGGAGTACCAGGCCGGCCTGCCCAAGTACAACGAGTACAAGAAGGCCGACGAGGACCACCTGCTGGAGACCACGGGCAAGAAGCTGCGCAAGCTGATGAGCTGGGTGGACGACAAGGAGTAGGCGGCCGCGCCGTCCCGCGGCGGCCCGCCCGGTGATTGGGGGCGAAGCCCGCGCGAGCCCGCGACGAGCGCCGATACACTGCACACCAACAAGCGCGTACCAGGCTCACAGCGTCGTGCGTCTTCCACGCGGCTGCCTGCCCCCTTCACCGCCTTCGGCCGTCGGGACGGCCGTCCGCCAAGGACCAGTGAGGAACCCGTGAGCACTGCTTCGCCCCGCAAGCCCGTCGTCCTGATCGCCGAGGAGCTCTCCCCGGCCACCGTCGACGCCCTCGGCCCCGACTTCGAGATCCGCCACTGCAACGGCGCCGACCGCGCGGAGCTCCTGTCCGCCGTCGCCGACGTCGACGCCATCCTGGTCCGCAGCGCCACCAAGGTCGACGCCGAGGCCATCGCCGCCGCCGGGAAGCTGCGCGTCGTCGCCCGCGCCGGCGTCGGCCTGGACAACGTGGACGTCTCCGCCGCCACCAAGGCCGGCGTGATGGTCGTCAACGCCCCGACGTCCAACATCGTCACCGCCGCCGAGCTCGCCTGCGGCCTGCTCATCGCCACCGCCCGCAACATCCCCCAGGCCAACTCCGCGCTGAAGAACGGCGAGTGGAAGCGCTCCAAGTACACCGGCGTCGAGCTCTCCGAGAAGACCCTCGGCGTCGTCGGCCTCGGCCGGATCGGCGTGCTCGTCGCCCAGCGGATGTCCGCCTTCGGCATGAAGGTCGTCGCCTACGACCCCTACGTCCAGCCCGCGCGCGCCGCCCAGATGGGCGTCAAGCTCCTCACGCTCGACGAGCTGCTGGAGGTCGCGGACTTCATCACCGTCCACCTGCCGAAGACGCCCGAGACGCTCGGCCTCATCGGCGACGAGGCCCTGCACAAGGTCAAGCCCGGCGTCCGCATCGTCAACGCCGCCCGCGGCGGCATCGTGGACGAGGCCGCGCTCGCCTCGGCCCTCAAGGAGGGCCGCGTCGCCGGCGCCGGCCTCGACGTCTACGCCTCGGAGCCGTGCACCGACTCCCCGCTCTTCGAGTTCGACAACGTGGTGGCCACCCCGCACCTCGGCGCTTCCACGGGCGAGGCCCAGGAGAAGGCCGGCATCGCCGTCGCCCGCTCCGTGCGGCTCGCCCTCGCCGGGGAGCTCGTGCCGGACGCGGTCAACGTCCAGGGCGGCGTCATCGCCGAGGACGTCAAGCCCGCCCTGCCGCTGGCCGAGAAGCTCGGCCGGATCTTCACGGCCCTGGCCGGCGAGGTCGCCGTCCGGCTCGACGTCGAGGTCTACGGCGAGCTCACCCAGTACGACGTCAAGGTCCTGGAGCTGTCCGCCCTCAAGGGCGTCTTCGAGGACGTCGTCGACGAGACGGTCTCCTACGTCAACGCCCCGCTGTTCGCGCAGGAGCGCGGCGTCGAGGTGCGGCTGACCACGAGCTCCGAGTCGGCCGAGCACCGCAACGTCGTCACCGTGCGCGGCACCCTCGCCGGGGGCGACGAGGTCTCCATCTCCGGCACGCTGGCCGGCCCGAAGAACCAGCAGAAGATCGTCGCCGTCGGCGACCACGACGTGGACCTGGCCCTCGCCGACCACATGGCGTTCTTCCGCTACGCCGACCGCCCCGGCGTCGTCGGCACCCTGGGCCGCATCCTCGGCGAGGCCGGCATCAACATCGCCGGCATGCAGGTCTCCCGCGCCACGGAGGGCGGCGAGGCGCTCGTCGCCCTCACGGTCGACGAGTCGGTCACCCCGCCCGTCCTGTCGGAGATCGCCGACGAGATCGGCGCGACGTCGGCGCGCGCGGTGAACCTGACGGACTGACGCGGCCCGGGGTTCGGGGCCTCATGCGGGGCACCGTCCCGTGTGGCGCCCCGTGCGCTTCCGCCGGGCGCCGCGGCTCTCCTAACCTTCCGGCTATGGGTACAGCGGCTGGGAGGCACAGCGGCACGAGCGCGGGGCCACGCGGTGGCGCCCGGATCCGGACAGGGTCCGCTCCCCGGGGCGGACGGCACGACCGGTCCCCCGCCGGGCCGGGCGGACCCGGTCCGGCCGTCGTACTGGAACAGCCCGCGGCTCCGGCGCCCGCGCCGTACCTCCGGATCGCCGCCGAACTCCGCGCCCGTATCGCCTCCGGCGAGATACGTACGGGCGAAAAGGTGCCCTCCGTCCGGCAGATCGCCCTGGAATGGGGCGTCGCGACGGCCACGGCCGGCAAGGTGCTCTCGGTGCTCCGCGCGGAAGGCCTCGTGCGGGCCGTGCCGGGCGTCGGCACCGTCGTGGGGACCGGCACGGGGCCGCCGCCCGGCCGCCCGAACGGCGCGCTGCGCACGCTCACCCGCGACCGCATCGTGCGGACCGCCGTCGCGCTGGCGGACGTCCACGGGGCGGCGGCCCTGTCCATGCGCGCCCTCGCCGCCGAACTCGGCGTCCCCCCGATGGCGTTGTACCGGCACGTGCCGGGCAAGGACGACCTCGTCGCTCTGATGGCGGACGCGGCCTTCGCCGAGTGCCGCCTCTCCGGCAGCGTCCCGGCCGGCTGGCGCGGCCGCTTGGAAGCGGCCGCCCGGCACCAGTGGGCCCTCTACCGGCGCCACCCCTGGCTGCCCCGGGCGGGGCTTCCCGCAGCCGCCGCCGGCCTCGTGGAATGGGCCATGGCCCCGGCGCTCCGCCGGGGCCTGGAACCCGCCGCGGTGACCCGCACCGCGGCGGCAGTCACCGGCTACGTGCGCGGCATGGCCGTGAACCTGGCGGACGGAGCCGACGCCGCCGCTCTCGACGCGGCCTTCGGCTTCGGCCTGGCCCGCCTCCTGGACGGCCTGGCGGTGTACGTGGAACAGCACACCGGCGGCACGTAGGAGAGCATGGCTTCCGCCTGCGGCCGAGGGCTGCACGGGGCCTCGCCCCCGGCCGCGAGGTCACCGCCGCCGCAGCGCCGTCAGCGTGACCGCCGCGGACAGCAGCAGGACCGCCGCGCCGCCGACGGCGGCGAGGTTCATGCCGTGCGTGAAGGCCTCGCGGGAGGCGGTGAGGACGGCCTCGCCCACCCGCCCCGGCAGCTGCGCCGCGACCGCCGCGGCCCCGCCGAGCGTCTCGCGGGCGGCGTCCACCGCCCCGTGCGGCAGGTCACCGGGCAGCTCGCCGGTCATGTCGCGGCGGTAGACGGCTACGCCCGCGCTGCCGAACAGCGCCATGCCCAGCGCGCCGCCGAGCTCCTGGCCGGTCTCCAGTACGGAGGCCGCGCTGCCGGCCTTCTCGGGCGGGGCGGCGCCGAGCGCCATGTCGGACACCACGGCCATCACCGCGACGATGCCGCAGGCGATGACCGCCGCCCCGGTCAGCATCAGCGCGAGGGAGTCCGTGCCGGCGCAGGTGAGCAGCCCGTAGCCGGCGGCCGCGACGACGAAACCGGCGGCCATCACGTACGCCTTGGGGAACTTCTGCCCGGCCGCGGCGGCGAGCGGCGCGACGCAGCCGACCGCGACCGAGGGGATCGCGCCCCACAGCGCCGCCTCCAGCGGCCCCTTGCCGAGCACGGACTGCAGGTACTGCGTGCTGAAGTAGGCGGAGCCCATCATGCCGAACGTGGCGAGGGTGTTGATGCCGACGCCCGCCCCGAACACGCGGTGCCGGAACAGCTCACGGCTCACCATCGCGTCGCCCCGGCTGCGCTGGCGCCGCACGAACGCGACGCCGAGGAGCAGGCCCGCGGCCACGCACGAGGCGGGGGCGAGCGCGAACCCGCCGGCCGCGATCTCCTTCACGCCGTAGATGACGGGGACGACCGAGCCCAGCGACAGCGGCACGCTCAGGAAGTCGAAGCGCCCCGGGGCCGGGTCCTTGAATTCCGGGACGAGCAGCGGCACCAGCACCAGCAGCAGCACCATCGCGGGCACGTTGACGAGGAAGGCCGAACCCCACCAGAAGTGGTCCAGCAGCAGCCCGCCGAGGACCGAGCCGAGCGCGATGCCGCCCGCCATCGCCCCGGACCAGATGCCGACGGCCTTGCTGCGCTGCTGCTCGTCGTGGAACAGGTTGCGCACCAGCGCCATGGTCGAGGGCATCAGCGTGGCCCCGCCCACGCCCAGGACGGCGCGCGCGGCTATCAGCATCTCCGCGCTCTGCGCGTACGCGGCGGCCACCGACGCGGCGCCGAAGGCGAGCGCCCCGGCCAGCAGCAGCTTGCGGCGCCCGATCCGGTCGCCCAGCGAACCCATGGTGATCAGCAGCCCGGCGAGCGCGAAGGCGTAGCTGTCGAAGATCCACAGCTGCTGGGTGCCGGTCGGCTCCAGCTCCCGGCTGATGGCCGGCATGGCGAAGAAGAGGACGGAGACGTCCATCGAGACCAGGAGGAGGGGCAGCAGGAGGACGACGAAGGCCGTCCATTCCTTGCGCCCCGCGAGGGCGCGGGCGGGCGAAGCCGCCGGAGACACAGAAGGAGGCATGGGGGAGGGCGTCATGGGCAGGACTATACGCACGTCTTAAACGCTTGTCTATGACGCTTGTATAGGACGGTCGTCTGGGACGTGTGTATGGCTACGGCTACGCTGCCGCCATGGGACATCGCGAAGATCTGCTCGAAGGTGCCAAGCGCTGCCTGCTCGACAAGGGCTGGACGCGCACCACGGCGCGCGACATCGTGGCCGCCTCGGGGGCGAACCTCGCCTCCATCGGCTATCACTACGGTTCGAAGGAAGCGCTCATGATGGAGGCGTTCCTGCAGCTGACCGTGGACTGGGCCGAGGGGGCGGCGCCCGTCATCGCCGCCGCGGCGGATCCGGACGCGCCGCGCGAGGACCGCCTCGCCGCCACGCTGGACCGGGTGATCGCGGGCTTCGCGAACGACCGTGCGTTCTGGTCGGCGCAGCTGGAGGTGATCGGTCAGCTGGTCAAGAATCCCGAGCTCAAGGAGAAGTTCGCCGCGGTGCAGCCCGCCGGCCGCGAGGGCATGGTGGCCCTCTTCGAGGGCGTCGACGACAGCGAGGTCGGCCCGGGGGCGACGCGTACGGTGGGCGCCTTCTATCACGCCCTGTTCATAGGGCTGTGGATGCAGTGGCTCATCGACCCGGAGGCGGCGCCGACCGGCAAGGAGATCGTCGAGGGTGCCCGGCGGGCGCTCGCGGGCACGGTGCTGAACGCCCCGGAGGAGGCGGGCCGCTGACGGAGCGTGCTGCCGGGCCCGCCCCGCGCCGGGCTCAGCGGTAGGAGTCGATCAGGCGCGCCAGGTGGCGCCCCGCGATCAGGAGGGGCTCCTCGTCCCGGGCGACCTGGGCTGTGAGCTCGGCGCCCTCCAGGGTGTTGACGACCGTGTGCGCGAGCTCCAGGGCGTCCTGTGCGCCGAAGCCGCAGGCGAGGAGCTTGTCGCGCACGAGGCCCCGCCACCGCTCGAAGGCCTCGGCCGCCGCCTGCTGGATCCCGGGGGCGTGGGCGGCGGTTCCCAGGGAAGTGGCCGTGACGGGACAGCCGTCCAGCCAGTCGGAGGCGCGGAGTTCGGCCGCGACCTCCTGTGCCACAGCGAGCACCGCCTCGGCCGGGTCCGGCCGGCTCTCCAGTGCCCTGCGCAGCATCTCGGCGAACTCCCGGTCGCCGTGCCGGATCGCCTCGGTGGCCAGCTCCTGCTTGCCGCCGGGGAAGAAGTGGTAGACCGAGCCGAGCGTCGCCCCGGCCTCCCGGGAGATCTGCTTGATCCCGGTGCCCTCGTAGCCCTGGCGCTGCATCAGCCGCGCCGTCGCGCGGACGATCCGCTCGCGCGTGCCGAGTTCCGCGCCGGGGGCCGCGGCCGGGGCGTCCTGCTGCTCTGAAGTGGTCCTCACCTTCCCAAGAATATAGGTAGAGCGTTCGTTCTAGCGGTGTGCTACGTTGCTCCTGTCGCTAGATAGAGCGTTCGTTCTAGAGGGGTGGATTCATGATGTCCGCGAACAAGGCAGCAGCGGTGACCGTCATCGGCCTCGGCCCGATGGGTCAGGCGATGGCAGGGGCGTACCTCGATGCGGGCTACGAGGTGACGGTCTGGAACCGCACGGCCGCCAAGGCCGCCGCTCTCGTCGCACGGGGCGCGCACCAGGCGGACACCGCCGAAGCGGCGCTGGCCGCGAACGAGCTGGTGGTCCTGAGCCTCACCGACTACGACGCGATGTACGCGATCCTGGAGCCCGCCGCCGGCGCCCTGCGCGGCCGGGTGCTGGTGAACCTGACCTCGGACACCCCGGAGCGGGCGCGCGAGGCCGCCGCCTGGGCCGCCGGGCACGGGGCCGAGCACCTCACCGGCGGGGTGCAGACCCCGCCCTCCGGGATCGGCTCCCCTGAGTCGTCCACCTTCTACAGCGGCCCCAAGGAGGTCTTCGAGGCGCACGAGGCCGCTCTGAAGGTGCTCACCGCCACCGACTACCGCGGCACGGACCCCGGCCTGGCCGCGCTGTACTACCAGATCCAGATGGACATGTTCTGGACCGCGATGCTCAGTTACCTGCACGCCACCGCGGTCGCCGCGGCCAACGGCATCACGGCGCAGGAGTTCCTGCCGTACGCACAGTCCACGATGGCCTCGCTCCCGGGCTTCCTCGCCTTCTACGCCCCGCGCGTCGACGCCGGCAACCACGAGGGCGACGTCGACAAGCTCGCCATGGGCGTCGCGAGCGTCGAGCACGTCCTGCACACCGCGGGCGCTTCGGGTGTCGGCACCGCGCTGCCCGCCGCGGTCCTGGAGGTCTTCCGGCGCGGCATGGAGCGCGGATACGGGGGCGGCAGCTTCACCCGTCTGATGGAGGTGTTCCGCGAGGGCTGAGCCGGGGGCGCGGGGCGGCTGCTGCGGGTGCGGGGATATGGGCGGAACATGGCCGGATTGCTCGTAGCCCGCAGCGCGAAACAGGCTTGGACTGGATGAACCGGATGTAGAGGACAACAGTCCGAACGCCTGGAAGGAAGCCCATGACCGACACCGGGACCCGGTCCACCAGTACGCCGGCCCCCTCCTTCCCCAGCGACCGCACCTGCCCCTACCAGCCGCCGGCGGGCTACGACACCCTGGCCGGCCGCGGACCGCTCACGCACGTCACCCTGTACGACGGGCGCGTGGTGTGGCTGGTGACCGGCCACACCGAGGCCCGCTCCCTGCTCACGGACCCCCGCGTCTCGTCCGACCGCCGGAATCCGGCCTTTCCCGTCTTCGCCCCGCGCGCCGAGGACCAGGCGTCGGTGGTCGTCCCGCTGCTGGGCGTCGACGACCCCGAACACGCCCGCCAGCGCCGCATGCTGATCCCGCGCTTCACCGTCAAGCACGCCAACGCCCTGCGGCCCCGCATCCAGCTGATCGTCGACGGCCTCATCGACGCCATGCTCGCCAAGGGCAGCAGCGCCGAACTCGTCTCGGCGTTCTCCCTGCCCGTGCCGTCCATGGTGATCTGCAGCCTGCTGGGCGTCCCCTACGCCGACCACGACTACTTCGAGGGGCTTTCGCGGCGGATGCTGAGCGCCCCGACCTCCGCGGAGGCCGTCGCCGCGCGCGACGACCTGCGCGACTACCTCCACCGCCTCGTGGCCCGCAAGGAGGCCGAGCCCGGCGAGGGGCTGCTCGACGAGCTCATCGCGGAGCGCCTCTCCGACGGCCAGGTCGACCGCGACGAACTCGTCATGATGGCGATGCTGTTGCTGATAGCCGGCCACGAGACCACGTCCAACATGATCTCGCTCGGCGTGTACACGCTCCTCGAACACCCCGAGCAGCTCGCCGCCCTGCGCACCGACCCCGGCCTCATGCCCACCGCGGTGGAGGAGCTGCTGCGCTTCCTCTCCATCGCCGACGGCCTCATACGGGTCGCCACGGAGGACATCGAGATCGCCGGGCGCACCGTGCGCGCGGGCGACGGCATCATGATCGGTACGTCGATCGTCAACCGCGACGCCGCCGCGTACCCCGAACCCGGCGCCCTCGACGTCCGCCGCTCGGCCCGCCACCACGTCGCCTTCGGCTACGGCGTCCACCAGTGCCTGGGGCAGAACCTGGCCCGCGCCGAGATGGAGATCGCCCTCGGCACGCTCTTCACCCGTATCCCGGACCTGCACCTCGCCGTTGCTCCGGACGAGGTGCCCGTGAAGCCCGGTGACACCCTGCAAGGCCTCTTCGCTCTCCCGGTCGCCTGGTGAGCCCGTCGAAACGGAATCCGCCATGAGTTCTCTTCGCGTCTCCATCGACTCCGACGTCTGCATCGGCGCGGGCCAGTGCGTGCTGACCGCACCGAGCGTCTTCGACCAGGACGACGACGGCTTCGGCCTCGTCCGCCCGGGCCGCGAGGACGGCGGAGGCGACCCGCTCGTCAAGGAGGCGGCGCGCGCCTGTCCCGTCCAGGCCATCACCGTGGAGGAGGGCTAGCAGGAGGGCCGGCGCCGGGCGGTGCGGGCGCAGGAGGAGCAACGGGCCCGGTCCGCGCGGAGGCGCTACAGGCGGGCCGCCTTCAGAGCCATGTGCAGCAGCAGCCGGCCCTCGCCCTCGTCCAGGTCCAGCCCGGTGAGCTGCTCCACGCGCGCCAGGCGGTAGTACAGCGTCTGCCGGTGGATGCCCAGGGCGGCCGCCGTGCGCCCGGCCTGCCCCGCGCAGTCGAGGAAGACCTCCGCCGTGCGGGCCAGTTCCGCGTGGGCCGGTGCCAGCAGGGGGCGCACGGAGGTGTCCTCCGCGGCCCCGGCCGGCAGCGCGGCCAGCACGCGGTACGGGCCGATCTCCCCCCACTCCGCCACCGGCCCCAGGCGGGGCTCCGCCGCCGCGGCCCGGGCCGCCGCCAGCGCCTCGCGCCAAGCCTCCGGCAGCTCCGCGAGGCCCCGGCGCGGGGCGGCGACGCCCGCCGTGCCGCGCCGCCCGCCCGCCCCCGCGCGCGGGGAGCGCAGCAGCCGCTCCGCCGCCGTGCGCGCCGGGGCGACCGCCGTCGTGGTCCGCAGCCGGACCAGCGCGGCCAGCGCCGCCGGGCCTTCCGGGAGCGGGTCCGGGACGGCGCACAGCGCCGCCACCCCCGACTGCCCCGCCAGCGCCGACCCGATTCCGTCGGGCGCGCCGTGATCGGCCTCCCCGTGCTCGCCGTCGCCCAGCGCCCACGGGACCACCGCGACCAGCCCCAGGGGCCCGTCCGCCGCCTGTCCCATCGCCTCGCGCAGCGCGGCCGCCGCGGCGTCGCGCCCCGCGGGCCGCCCGGCCAGGACCTCCCGCAGCAGCTCGCCCAGCTCCGCGCCGGCCCGCGCCTCGGCGGCCAGCAGCTCGCCGATCCGGGCGGCCGTCTCCATGGCCTGGGCCAGCCGCGGGTCCGCGTACGGGACGGCCAGGTCCAGGCCCGCCAGGTGCTCGTCGTCCAGCAGCCACACGTAGCCGTGCACCACGCCGCGGTGGCGCACGGGCAGGCAGATGCGGCCCTTGAACACGCCCGCCGCGGGGTCCGGCGGGATCCGCAGCGGCGACTGCGCCCGCGCGATGCCGAACGCCTCGAACCACGCACGGACGGCCGCCGTCGACCGGCGCTGCAGGATCGAGCGGGTTCGCACCGGGTCCATCATCACGTCGAGGTCGTCCTCGCCGCCGTGGGCGCCGAACGCGATCAGGACGAAGTCCCGGTCCTCCAGCGTCGCCGGGGCACCGAGCGCCGCCGATATCTCGTCGACGAGGTGCTGATAGTCACCGCGCATGGCCCCGCCACGCTCCTTCCCCCGCTCCGTGCGGCCGCCCGGCCCACCGCCGGTGCGGCCTTCGGGTTCGCAAATTGTCCCGAATTCGACCCAAGGTTCTATGTGCAGGGCACCATTGTCATACATGTGTCTGAGATCCGGGCCACGGATGCGTGACAGCTGTCGATGGCTCACGATCGAGGTGATCTCTAGTTTTCACGATGAGTTACTTATGCCGTCTCCCCGCGTGGGGACGACCGTCATCGTGGAGGTGCCCCGTGCTGGGTCCCGTGATCCTCGCTGCCTCGCGCAGCGACAAAATGCGCCGTTTCGTGTCGGCTGCCCCGGGCACCAAGCAGGTCGTCGACCGCTTCATCGCGGGGGAGACCGTCGACCAGGTCATTCCGATCGTGAAGGACGCCGCCGCCAAGGGGCTGGAGGTCACCCTCGACGTGGTGGGCGAGGACATCACCACCGTCGAGCAGTCCCACGCCGCCCGCGACGCCTACCTGGAGCTCATCGGCCGCCTGAAGGAGCTCGGCCTCGGCGAGCGCGCCGAGATGTCCGTCAAGCTCTCCATGTTCGGCCAGGCGCTGGAGGGCGGCCACGAGCTCGCCCTCGCCAACGTCCGCCCCGTCGTCGAGGCCGCCGCCGCCATCGGCACGACGGTTACGCTGGACGCGGAGGACCACACGACCCTCGACTCGATGTTCGCCATCCACGAGGAGCTCCGCAAGGACTTCCCGCAGACCGGCTGCGTCATCCAGGCGTACCTCTTCCGCACCGAGGACGACGCCCGCCGCCTGGCCGCGGCCGGCAGCCGGGTGCGTATCGTGAAGGGTGCGTACAAGGAGCCCGCCTCCGTCGCGTACCAGGACAAGGCAGAGATCGACAAGGCGTTCGTCCGCATCGTCAGGATCCTCATGGCAGGTGAGGGCTACCCGATGATCGGCTCGCACGACCCGCGTCTGATCGCCATCACACAGGAGCTGGCCCGGCAGGCGGGCCGCAAGCTCGACGAGTACGAGTTCCAGATGCTCTACGGCATCCGCAGCGAGGAGCACGTCCGCCTGGCCGCCGAGGGCCACCGGATGCGCGTCTACACGGCCTACGGCACCGACTGGTACGGCTACTTCATGCGCCGCCTCGCCGAGAAGCCCGCCAACCTGCTGTTCTTCGCCCGCTCCATCCTCACCAAGGGCTGAGCCGCCCCCCACACCCCCCGCAGAGCCCCGAAGGAGACACGGAACCCATGGACGCTGTGACCCAGGTCCCCGCCCCGGTCAACGAGCCGGTCCACGGCTACGCCCCCGGCAGCCCCGAGCGCGCCCGCCTGGAGGCCAAGCTCAAGGAGCTGGCGGCGAACCCGATCGACCTGCCGATGACCATCGGCGGCGAGAAGCGCATGGGCGGCGGCGAGCCGTTCCAGGTCGTCCAGCCGCACAACCACTCCGCCGTCCTCGGCACCTTCCGCCACGCCACCACCCAGGACGCCCAGGACGCGATCGACGCCGCGCTCGCCGCCGCCCCGGCCTGGCGCGCGATGTCCTTCGACGACCGCGCCGCGATCATCCTGCGCGCCGCCGAGCTGCTCGCCGGCCCCTGGCGCGAGACGCTGGCCGCCTCCACCATGCTCGGTCAGTCCAAGACGGCCCAGCAGGCCGAGATCGACACCCCCTGCGAGCTCGTCGACTTCTGGCGCTTCAACGTGCACTTCGCGCGCCGGATCCTCGCGGAGCAGCCGGTCGCCAACTCCGCCGGCGTGTGGAACCGCAGCGACCACCGCCCGCTGGAGGGCTTCGTCTACGCGATCACGCCGTTCAACTTCACCGCCATCGCCGGCAACCTGCCGACCGCCCCCGCCCTCATGGGCAACGTGGTCGTCTGGAAGCCGTCCCCCACCCAGACCCACGCCGCCGTGCTGCTCATGCAGCTCCTGGAGGAGGCCGGTCTGCCCAAGGGCGTCATCAACCTGGTGACCGGCGACGGCATCGCCGTCTCCGAGGTGGCCCTGAACCACCCCGAGCTGGCCGGCATCCACTTCACCGGCTCGACCAAGACCTTCCAGTACCTGTGGAAGACGGTCGGCAACAACATCGAGAAGTACCGCTCCTACCCGCGCCTGGTCGGCGAGACCGGCGGCAAGGACTTCGTCGTCGCCCACCCGAGCGCCGACCGCGCCGTGCTGAAGACCGCCCTGACCCGCGGCTCCTTCGAGTTCCAGGGCCAGAAGTGCTCCGCCTCCTCCCGCGCCTACATCCCCCGCTCCATCTGGGAGGACGGCTTCAAGGAGGAGTTCGCGGCCGAGGTCGACGGCATCGCCATGGGTGACGTCACCGACCTGTCGAACTTCATCGGCGCCGTCATCGACGACCGCTCCTTCGCCAAGAACAAGGCCGCGATCGACCGGGCCAAGGCCGACCCGAGCTGCACGATCGTCGCCGGCGGCACCTACGACGACTCGGTGGGCTACTTCGTCCGCCCGACCGTCATCGAGTGCACCGACCCGGAGAACGAGGTCTTCACGACCGAGTACTTCGGCCCGATCCTCGCCGTCCACGTCTACGAGGACGCCGACTTCGACGCGATGCTGCAGCAGATGGAGTCCGTCTCGGCGTACGCCCTGACCGGCTCGGTCATCGCGAACGACCGCGCCGCGGCCGCCGACGCCATGGCCAAGCTGCGCTTCGCCGCCGGCAACTTCTACATCAACGACAAGTCGACCGGCGCCGTGGTCGGCCAGCAGCCCTTCGGCGGCGGCCGCGCCTCCGGCACCAACGACAAGGCCGGCGCGGCCTCCAACCTGACGCGGTGGATCTCCACCCGCTCCATCAAGGAGACCCTGGTCCCGCCGACCGACTACCGCTACCCGCACATGGGCTGATCCGGCCCCGTAGCGGCTCGTCGCCGCCTCTCCCGCCCCCGTCCGGCTCCCCAGCCGGGGGGGGGCGGAGCCGTTTTCCGCGGCGGAGCTGCTTTCGGTGGGGCGGGCCGCTCCGCTCCGCCGTCTCAGATAGTAGGAAGCCCGAGTAATTCTGCAGACAGCGCGGTACAGCTGTCCTAGCGTGGAAGAAGCCGAGCGCGCGCTCCATCGAGCGACAAGCGGTTGCGGCCCCGTGCGCGAGCGCAGGCGATCCCTGCGGCACCGCGGCCCCCGCCCTTCCCCGGCGCTCCTC
>NZ_JBPQTW010000063.1:0-30870 GCF_051386535.1 Streptomyces sp. URMC 127 | reverse complement strand
GGGTTGCCCTGCGGCGGGGCCCAGCCCTGCGGGGCGGCGGCGCCGGGGTGGCCGTAGCCGTGGCCCGGGGGCGGCGGGGCGAGGGCCGCGAGCTGGTCGGCCGTCGAGCGGTAGTCGACCGCGCCCTGCGTCATGCGCATGTACGCCTCCTCCAGGGAGGCCTGGTGCGGCGAGAGCTCCCACAGCCGGACGTCCGCCTCGTGGGCGATGTCACTGATCCGGGGGAGCGGCAGGCCGGTGACGCGCATCCCGCCGTCCGGCTCGGGCAGCACCTGGGCGCCGGCCTCGACGAGCGCGGCCGTGAGCTTCTCGCGGCTCTCCGGCTCGGTCTCGGGGGTGCGCACGCGCGCGAAGTCCGCGGAGTTCGCGGAGATGAAGTCCTTGACGCTCATGTCGGCCATGAGCTGGCCGCGGCCGATCACGATCAGGTGGTCGGCGGTCAGGGCCATCTCGCTCATCAGGTGCGAGGAGACGAAGACCGTGCGGCCCTCGGCCGCGAGCTGCTTCATCAGGTTGCGGACCCAGAGGATGCCCTCGGGGTCGAGGCCGTTGACCGGCTCGTCGAAGAGCAGCACCTGCGGGTCGCCCAGGAGGGCGGCGGCGATGCCGAGGCGCTGGCCCATGCCGAGCGAGAAGCCCTTGGAACGGCGCCTGGCCACGTCCTGCAGGCCGACGACGCCGAGGACCTCGTCCACCCGGCGGGCGGGTATGCCGCCGAGCTGGGCGAGCGAGAGCAGGTGCATCCGGGCGCTGCGGCCGCCGTGGACGGCCTTCGCGTCGAGGAGCGCGCCGACCTTGCGGGGGGCGTTGGGCAGACTGCGGAAGGGGTGGCCGTCGATGGTGACGTGCCCGGACGTGGGCTGGTCCAGGCCCAGGATCATGCGCATCGTCGTCGACTTGCCGGACCCGTTCGGTCCCAGGAAGCCGGTGACGGCGCCCGGCCGCACCTGGAACGACAGATTGTGTACGGCCGTCTTGGCGCCGTAGCGCTTTGTCAGACCGACTGCCTCGATCATTCTTCGCCCCTCGCGAGCTCTTTCGGGCGTAAGGCCCCGTAAGGGTTAGGAGCATAACGAGGAGCTGACGGTTCCCGTTACTCGTGGTGAAGCCGGGGCAGGCCCTCGGGGCGGGCCCAGCCGGCCCGGTGGAAGACGGCCCTCCCCGCGGCGCGTACCGCCTCGTCCGCCCGCGCCCGCTCGACCCAGCGCTCCGGGCCGGGGCCCAGCAGGGCGCGCAGCTCCGCGGAGGCCGCCAGCAGGGCGGTGAGGAGGGCGCCCTGGTCGCCGCCGCCGGGGCGGGGCCGGCCGGTGGCGGGGTCGGCGAGGACACCGTGCAGGCCCACGTACAGGTGGGCGCCGCCGAGCGGCTCCCCGGACGGCAGCGTCATGGGAAACGCCTCGCCCGGCAGCCATACCCGTCGGTAGTTGAATTCGGTCTCATCGATGACGGCCAGTTGCTCGTCGTCCAGCCAGCCGGCGACGAGGGTGTGCCGGGCGGCGGGGTCGGCGTAGGGCGCGGCGGCCACGTAGCCGTGCCGCCCGATGTGCGCGGAGCAGCCGATGCCGATGCCGCGCACGCGGACCGGCACCATCGGGACGGTGGCGGCTGTGCCGCGCCGGGTGAGCTTGTGGTGCAGCTGGGCGGGGGAGGCGTTGGAGCCGACGGCGAGGACGGGGCGGCGGGTGCCGCTGCGCGCGGCGCGCCGCTGTTTGAGGAACGCGTCGAGCGCCGGCTGCCCGTCGTCGGCCATCTCCGTCACCACCGGCCATCCGCCCAGCGGCCCTCGGACCGGCCGCAGCGGCAGGACGTGCCCGTCCGTGAGCAGGGCGGCCTCGGTGACCGGCCGGCCGGGGTAGGTGAGCGGCAGCTCGGCGGGCGCGCCGTCGAGCCCGAGGGCCCGCAGACTCCGATCGGTCAAGGCGGCGGCTCCTCGCTCCCACGTCCGTCACGCACGGCCCGGCACCGCCGATCCGGCAGACGGTGGTTACGCGCCGAGCAAAGAACTACCCGCCGCCACGGCGCCCCACCCCCGCGGCGAGGGTCCGGCGGAATCCGTCGGTGTCGGAGCCCCCGCGTGCCGGCAAAAGCCGCCGGCCAGGCGTCACGCGTCGTGCCGCTTCACCACCGCGTACCCGCCCGCCAGCGCCGCCGCCACCCACAGCACCATGATCGCGAAGCCGCCCCACGGCCCGTACGGCGCGTCGTCCGCGATCGTCACGACCTGCATGATCTTGCGGCCCGCCTGGTCGGGCAGGTACTGCGCGACCTTCTTCGTCGCCCGCACCGCGCCGAGGACGTTGGAGATGATGAAGAAGAACGGCATCAGAATGCCGAGCGAGAGCATGGGGCTCCGCAGCATCGCCGCGATGCCCATCGAGAACACCGCGATCAGCGTCATGTAGAGCCCGCCGCCGATCACCGCCCGCAGGACTCCCGCGTCGCCGATCGACGTCCGGTGACTGCCGAGCATCGCCTGGCCGACGAAGAAGGAGACGAAGCTCGTCACCATTGAGATCACAAACGCGACGACCGCGGCAACAGCGATCTTGCTGAAGAGGAACGTGCCGCGCTGCGGAACCGCCGCCAGAGAAGTCCGGATCATTCCGGTGCTGTATTCATTGGCGACTACCAGCACCCCGAACACGATCATGGCGAGCTGGCCGAGCCCCATTCCCGCGAAACTCGTGAAGGTCGGGTCGAAATTCACCCGCTCATTCACCGGCATTTCCTTGAAGTTACTGCTGGTGAAAGCGCTGATCAGGGCGCCGAGCGCCACGGTGACCACCAGGGCGAGCCCCAGCGTCCACACCGTCGACCGCACCGATTTGATCTTCGTCCATTCCGACTGCAGGACCTGCGCCACGACCGCCACCGTCAGGCCCCCTTCTTCTTCCGCCAGTCGGCTCCCCACCCGCCGCCGGCCGGTGCCGCCTCACCGCCCGGCGGGGCGGCACCGCCCGGGGCGGCCGCGCCCGTCGGCGCGCTGTGCGCGTGGTACTCCACCGACTCGGCGGTGAGCTGCATGAAGGCCTCCTCCAGGGACGCCTGCTGGGGGCTCAGCTCGTGCAGCACGAGCCCGTGCCGCGCGGCGAGCTCGCCCAGCTCCGCCGCCTCCGTGCCGTCGACCTCCAGATGGCCGTCCTCGGTCGTCACCGCCGTGACCCCGGCACCCGCCAGCACGTCCAGCAGCCGCTCCGCCTCGGGCGAGCGCAGCCGTACGTACGACCGCGAGTTCTGCTTGATGAAGTCCGCCATCGAGGTGTCGGCGAGCAGCCGGCCCTGGCCGATGACGATCAGGTGGTCGGCCGTCAGGGCCATCTCGCTCATCAGGTGCGAGGAGACGAAGATCGTCCGCCCCTGGGAGGCGAGGTTCTTCATCAGATTGCGGATCCAGTGGATGCCCTCGGGATCCAGCCCGTTGACGGGCTCGTCGAACATCAGGATCTGCGGGTCGCCCAGCAGCGCGCCCGCGATGCCGAGGCGCTGCCCCATGCCGAGCGAGAAGCCCTTGGAGCGCTTTCCGGCCACCGAGGCGAGGCCCACCGTGTCCAGAACCTCACGGACGCGGGCCCGCGGGATCCCGTTGCTCTGCGCCAGGCACAGGAGGTGGTTGTAGGCGCTGCGGCCACCGTGCATCGCCTTGGCGTCCAGCAGGGCGCCGACGGTCCGCAGCGGATCCTTCAGCTGCCGGTAGTGCTGCCCGTCGATGAGGACCGTGCCGTGGGTGGGCCGGTCGAGGTCGAGCATCATCCGCATCGTCGTGGACTTGCCCGCCCCGTTGGGCCCCAGGAAGCCGGTGACGATCCCGGGCCGGATGGTGCAGGTGAGGCCGTCGACGGCGAGCTTCTCGCCGTAGCGCTTGGTCAGGCCCTGCAGCTCGATCATTCGCCCACGGTAAGGGCGACCCGCGGACCTCACCAGCGGTAGCGGCCCGTCCGGGTGCGAAGGACACCCGTTCGGGCGCGGCGGAGAACGGGAGACGCCGTACCGCTGCCCTGTGCGCCCGCAGGGGCGGCGCACAGGGCACGGACCGGGGAGCCTGGGTGGCCGGTCGGTTCAGCGGCTCTGCTGGGCCGGGACGCCGCGCGACATGGGCTCGTCGTCCCCGGGCACGCCGGCCGCGGCGACGGCCGCGCCGGTCAGCGTGGCCAGCATCTCGCGGACGTTGGTCAGCTGGGCGTTGATGCTGTCGCGGCGGTTGGTGAGCGCCGCCAGCTCGCGCTCGGACTCGCTGCGGATGCGGTCCGCCTTGGCGTTGGCGTCGGCCACGATGTCCTCGGCCTGGCGCTGCGCCGTCTCCACCGTCTGGCGGGCGCGCCGCTCGGCGTCCGTGCGCAGCTTCTCCGCCTCCAGGCGCAGCTGCTCGGCGCGGTGCTCGATCTCCGCGAGCCGCTTCTCCGCCTTGGCCTGACGGGAGGCCAGGTCGCGCTCGGACTGCTCGCGCCGCTTGGCCAGGTTGGTCTCGAAGTCGGCGGCGGCCTGGGCCGCCTTGGCGCGGGTCTCCTCGAAGAGGGCGTCCGCCTCCTCGCGCTTGGACTGGGCGTCCTTCTGGGCCTCGGCCCGCAGCGTCGCCGCGTCGCCCTTGGCCTTCTCGACGATGCGCGCGCCCTCGTCCTCCGCCTTGGCCTTGCGGTCGGCGGCGAACGACTCGGCGTCGTTGCGCACCTGCTGGGCGGCGGACTCGGCGAGCTCGCGGTGCTGCTCGGCGGCGCGCCGGGCCTCCTCACGCAGATCCTTGGCCTCTTCCTCGGCCAGCCGAAGGATCTTCTCGACCCTGGCCCCCAGCCCCGCGTAGGACGGCTCGGCGTCGTTGACCTGGGCCTGGGCATTCTGCGTTTCGAGGTGCAGCTCCTCGATGCGCTTTTCCAGAGAGGTGATGCGGGCCAGTGCGCTGTCACGGTCGGCGACGAGCTTGGTAATGCGGTCGTCCACCTGGCCGCGGTCGTATCCACGCCGCACAAGCTCGAAGCCGAAGGGGGAGGCAGTGTCACTCATGGGGTTCCTGTCATAAGAGACCGGTGAGGTGATAGAGGGAATCCTAGGGGTGCGAGCGGCGTGTCATCAGGTGAATGGTTGGCAGATCTGGAGAATGTCCCCCCGTTTGAGTGGCTACTTCTGTGACTGCTTGCCACCCGAACGTGTAGCACCGGCACCCGCCGCTGCCTTCACCCCGCCATCCTTGGCGCTTCCGGCCCCCGGGGCCTCAAAAGATTCCAACGCCTCCAACACGTCCTGGACACGGGAAATCTCGGCCTGAATGTCCTCGCGACGGCGCACCAGGACCTCCAACTCCCGCTTTCCCTCCTCGACAAGGCGCTTCGCCTCCTCCGCACCCTCGGTGCGCAGGCGCTCCGACTCGCGTACGGCGGCGGCCTTCTTCTGCTCGGCCTCCTTGAGCAGCCCCTCCGCCTTCTTCACCGCGGCGATGCGGACCTTGCTCGCCTCGCTGCTGGCGTCGGACAGCAGCTTCTTCGCCTTCTCCTCGGCCTCCGCGAGCTGCTCGGTCGCGGCCGCGACGAGCTTGTCGCAGCGCTCGCCCGCGGACTGCATCGCCTCGGCCGCCTCGCGGCGCGCCCGGCCGTGCAGCTCCTCGACCTCGCCCTCGACGCGGGCGCGCAGCTCGTCGGCGCGCTCCCTTATCGCGGTGGCGTCGCCACGGGCCTCGGCGAGGAGGGTGTCCGCGTCCGTACGGGCCTGCTCCACCAGGGCGTTGCCCTCGCCGGTGGCCTCGGCGACGATCCGCTCGGCCTCGCGGCGGGCCACGCCCACCATCGTGTCGGCCTGCTCCTCGGCGGCCGCGGCCGTGCTCAGCGCCTCCTCCTGCGCCTTGGCGATCAGGGCGTCCGCCTGCTCGCCGGCGTCGGCCAGCCGCTTGGCGGCCGCCTCGCGGGCGTCGTCGACGGTCCGCTCGCCCTCGGCGCGCGCCTCCGCGCGCAGCCGCTCCGCCTCCTGGACGGCGTCGGCCTTGATCCGCGCGGAGTCCGCGCGCGTGCTGTTGGCGTTCTCCTGCGCGGCGGCCAGCGCCTCGGCGGCCTCCGCGGCCATCCGCTCGGCCTCCGCGGTCGCCTCGGCGACGAGCGTGTCCGCCTGCTCGGCGGCCTCCGCGCGGCGGGCGTTCGCCGCCTCCCGCGCCTCGTCCAGGACACGGGCGGCGTCACTGCGCAGCCGCTCGGACTCGGCGTCCGCCTCGGCGAGCGTGCGCTCCGCCTGACCGGCTGCCTCGGCGCGCGCGGCCTCGGCGGCCTCCGCGGCCTCCTCGGTCGTACGGGCCGCCTCGCGGCGCGCGGCCTCCACCACCGCGGCGGCCTCGGCCCGCAGCTTCTCCGCCTCGGCCGTGGCCTCGGCGAGCAGCTCGTCGGCCTGCGCGGCTGCCTCCGTGCGGCGCCGGCCCGCGGCCTCGCGCGCCTCGTCGACGATGCGGTCCGCCTCGGCCTGCGCCCCGGAGGTCAGCTCCTCGGCCTCGCGGACGATCCGCGCGGCCTCGGCGTGGCCCTCCGTACGCATCTTGTTCGCGTCTTCGCGGGCCTCCGCCCGCGCACGGGCGGCGTCCTGCTCGGCCGACGCCAGGGCGTCCGACGCGTCGGTCCGCAGCTGCTTGGACTTGGCGGACGCCTCCGCGACCGTGCGCTCCGCGTCCGCCTTCGCCTTCGCGAGCAGCGCCTCGGCGGCCTCCGCGGCCTCGGCGCGGTGCTTCTCCGCCTCCTCGCGGGCCTCGGTGACCGTCCGCTCGGCCTCGGCGCGCAGCCGCTCGGCCTCCGCGGCCGCCTCCGCCTGCTGCGCCTCCGCCGACTCGCGGGCCTCGTCCAGGACGGACGTGGCCTCGGCGACCAGCCGCTCCGCCTCCGCCGTGGCCTCGGCCATCAGCGCGTCCGCCTGCTCGGCGGCCTCGGAGCGGCGCGCCGCGGCCGCGGACCGCGCGGCGTCGGCCGTGGCCTCCGCGTCGCGCCGGGCCGCCTCGGCCGTCTCCTCGGCCTCCGCGATCAGCTTCTCCGCCTCGGCCATGGCCTCGGCGAGCAGCTCATCCGCCTGCACGCCCGCCTCGGCGAGCTTGGCGTGGGCGCTGTCGGTGGCCTCCTCCAGCGTGCGGGCGGCCTCCGCCTCCAGGCGCTGACCCTCCGTGACCGCGTCCGCGATCGTGCGCTCGGCGCGGGCCTCGGCGGCCTCCGCGGTCGCCTGCGCCTCGGCCCGGATCCGGGCCGCGTCCTCGCCGGCGCGCTCGCGCTCGGCGTACGCGTCCTTGCGGACCCGGTCGGCCTCCTCCTGGGCCTCGGTGCGGGTGCGCTCGGCGTTGTGCTCGGCGGCCGAGCGCAGGCCCGCGATCTCCTCCTCGGCCTGCTCGTGCAGCCCCGCGACGGAGTCCCGCACCTGCTGGGCGGTCGCCTCGGCGGCCGACACCAGCTCGGCGGCGCGCGCCTCGGCCTCCTCGACCAGGCGCTGGGCCTCCTCCTGCGCCTCCGCGACCCGCTTGCGCGCCGAGGCCAGCAGCTCCTCGCTCTGCTCGCGGGCCGCCTCGCGCTCGGCCTGCGCCTCCGCACGGGCGTCGCCCAGCGTCTCCTCGGCCTCGCGCCGGCGGCGGGCGGCCTCCTCCTGAGCGGCGGCCAGCGCCTCGGCGGCCTCGGCGGCCGTGCGCTCCGCCGCGGCGTTCGCCTCGGCCCGGACCCGGTCGGCGGTCTCCTGCGCCTCGCTGCGCAGCCGCTCCGCCTCCGCATTGGCCTCGGCGCGCAGCCGCGCACCGGCGGACTCGGCCTCGCTGCGGGCGGCGGCGGCCTCCTCGGCGGCCTCGGCGCGCAGCCGCTCCGCCTCCGTCTCGGCCTGCGCCTGCAGCGTGCGCACCCGCTCCGCGGTCTCCGTGCGCTGCCGCTCGGTCTCCTCGGCGGCCTCGCGGCGCAGCCGCTCCGCCTCCGCACGGGCCTCGCGCAGCGCCTCCTCGGCGGCCTCCACGCGCTGCTCGGCCTCGGTGTGCAGGCGGGTCAGCTCCGCGTCGGCCTCGGCGCGGCGCGCCTCGGCCGCCTTCTCGGCCTCCTCGCGCAGCTTCCGCGCGGCCTCCTCGGCCTCGGTGCGGGTGCGCTCGGCGTGGTCCTCTGCCTCCTCGGCCATCTCCTCGGCCTCGGAGCGCGCCTGCTCAAGGGCCTCCTCGGCCTGCTTGCGCAGGGCGGCGGCCCGCTCGGCGGCCTCGGCCCGCACGCGCTCGCCGTCCGCGGCCGCGCCGGTGCGCGTCTCCTCCGCGTCCGCCTTGGCCTTGGCCAGCAGCTCCTCGGCGGTCTTCGCCGCCTCCTCGATCTGCTGCAGCGCCTCGCGCCGGGCCTCGCCCCGGATCCGCTCGCCCTCGGCGACGGCGTCGGCCCGCAGCTGCTCGGCCTCGCCGCGCAGCCGCCGCGCCTCCTCCTGGAGCTCGACGGTCTTGGCGCGGTACTCCTTGGTGTCGTCCTTCGCCGCGCCCTTGAGCTGCTCGGCGGTGTCCGCGGCCTGCGCGCGCAGCCGCTCGGCCTCGGCCTCGGCCTCCTTGCGGATGCGCTCCGCCTCGGCGGCCGCGGCCTTGGTGGTGGCGCGGGCGTCCTCGGAGGCCTTGGAGAGGACCTCCTCGGCCGTGCGGGCGGCCTTGGCGAGCTGGGCCGCGGAGTCCTCCGCGGCGGCGCTGCGGGCCTTCTCCGCGGCCTCGGCGACCAGCCGCTCCGCCTCCGCGGCGGCGTCCGCCCGCAGCTGCTCGGCCTCGGCCTTCAGGGCCTCGGCCTCCTTCGTGGCCTCGCTGACGAGCCGGGCGACCTCGGCCCGGGCGGTACGCGTGCGCTGCTCGTTCTCCGACTCGGCGCCGGACAGGCTGCGGGCAGCGCTCTCCTTCGCCTCCGTGACGAGCTTCTCGGCCTCGGCGCGCGCCTCGCGCAGCGCGGCGTCGGCCTCCTGCAGGCGGGCCTCGGCGGTGCGGCTCAGCTCGGCCGCGGCCGTGCGCGCCTGCTCGCTCTCCGTGCCGGCCGCGGCCCGCAGCCGCTCGGCGTGGTCGGTGGCCTCCTGCGCCTGCGCGGAGGCGGCGGTCAGCAGCCGCTCGGCGTCCGTGCGGGCCCGGCGCAGCAGCGCCTCGGCCTCGGCGCGGGCCTCGTCGGCCGCGGAGCTCAGGCGGGCGCGGGCCTGCTCGGCCAGGCGCTGGGCCTCGGCGCGGGCCGTGGCCAGGGCCTGCTCGGCCTCGGCCCGGGACTCCTCCAGCAGCCGGCGGGCCTGCGACTCCGTGCGCGCCCGCAGCTGCTCGGCCCAGGCGACGTTCTCGTTGACGTGCGACTCGACGGTCTGGCGGCGCTCGTTGAGCTCCTCGTCCAGGCGCTGGCGGCGGGCGACGGCCTCGGCGTGGAGCTCGGCCTCCATCCGCGCCTGGCGCTCGGCCTGCTCCTGCAGCAGCCGCTGCGTCTGCGCCCGTGCCTCGCGCAGCTCGCGCTCGGCGTCCGCACGCATCTGATCCGCCTGAATCTGGGCATTACGGAGCAACTGCTCCGCCTGGTAACCCATGTCGGCGGTGTCGTACGCCGGGCGGTGGGCGAGATTGCGGCGCGCCTCGTGGAGCTTGGCGCGCAGCACCTCGACCTGGTAGCCGAGGTCGTCGGCGTGCTGGACCGCCTTCTCCCGCTCCTTCTTCAGCCGCTCCATCTCGGCTTCGAATTGCGAGAGGTGGTCGTCAGCCTCGTAGCGGTCGTTGCCCCGCACTGCGCGGTCCCATCCGTCCCCTGGTCGCCTTGGCGGCCGGCCCGTTCCCGCGTGTATCGGTTGGAATCCGGAGCCCGCCCTTCCGAAGAAATGGTGTCAGATCATCGGTACAGCCCGGTCCGGTGCCCCCACCCCAAGGCCCCGGCCGAACCCGCACTCTACCGGCCGGGGGGAGTGCGGGTCAGTGCTCCTGGTCCGCCGGGGGCGCCGAGGTGACCAGTTCGGTGAGGACGCCGTGGCAGTCCTTGGGGTGCAGGAAGGTGATCCGCGACCCCATGGAGCCGCGCCGCGGCTCGTCGTAGAGCACCCGGACGCCCTTGCCGCGCACGGCCTCGGCGTCCCCGTCCACGTCCGCCGTGCCGAACGCGATGTGGTGAACCCCCTCGCCGTTCTTCGCCAGCCACTTGCCGACCGCGGAGTCCTCCCGCGTCGGCTCCAGCAGCTGCAGGTACGAGGCCCCGCCGTCCGAGGTCTCATTGATCTTCAGCATGGCCTCGCGGACGCCCTGCTCCTCGTTGACCTCGGTGTGGAACACCTCGAAGCCGTACGTGGCACGGTAGAACTCGACAGTCCGGTCGAGGTCGAAACAGGCGATCCCGATGTGGTCGATACGCGTCAGCATGGAACCAGTGCACCGCCGCACGGCTTGGTCACGCAACGTGTACGCAACGTGCTTGCGATCACACCCGCTCCCCGGTGACCGCGCGAGTACCGCTCAGTACATTGACGGAAACCCTCGTTAACCTCCGCTCGAAGTCGACTCGAAGGGGCCGCGCCTCATGTCTGGTACGAACGGTTCGACCGGCACCACGTCCGTGATCGTCGCGGGTGCCCGTACGCCCATGGGCAAGCTGCTGGGCTCCCTGCGCAGCTTCTCCGCGGCCGAGCTGGGCGGCTTCGCCATCAAGGCGGCCCTCGACCGGGCCGGCATCGGCGGCGACCAGGTGCAGTACGTGATCATGGGTCAGGTGCTGCAGGCCGGCGCGGGCCAGATCCCGGCCCGCCAGGCGGCGGTCAAGGGCGGCATCCCCATGCACGTCCCGGCCCTGACGATCAACAAGGTCTGCCTCTCCGGCCTCGACGCCATCGCCCTGGCCGACCAGCTCATCCGCGCGGGCGAGTTCGACATCGTCGTCGCCGGCGGCCAGGAGTCCATGACCAACGCCCCGCACCTGCTGCCCAAGTCCCGCGAGGGCTACAAGTACGGCGCGATCGAGATGCTCGACTCGATGGACCACGACGGCCTCACCGACTCCTTCGAGTCCATCGCCATGGGCGCCTCCACCGAGAACCACAACACCCGCCTCGGCATCGGCCGCGCCGAGCAGGACGAGATCGGCGCCCGCTCCCACCAGCGCGCCGCCGCCGCCCAGAAGAACGGCATCTTCGAGGCCGAGATCACCCCCGTCGAGGTCCCGCAGCGCAAGGGCGACCCGGTCGTCTTCGCCCACGACGAGGGCGTCCGCGGCGACACCACCACCGAGGTCCTCGCCAAGCTGCGCCCGTCCTTCCGCAAGGACGGCACGATCACCGCCGGCACCTCCTCGCAGATCTCCGACGGCGCCGCCGCCGTCGTCGTGATGAGCAAGGCCAAGGCCGAGGAGCTGGGCCTGGAGTGGATCGCCGAGATCGGCGCCCACGGCAACGTCGCGGGCCCGGACAACTCCCTGCACTCCCAGCCCTCCAACGCCATCAAGCACGCGCTCGGCCGCGAGGGCCTGACCGTCGACGACCTCGACCTCATCGAGATCAACGAGGCGTTCGCCGCGGTCCTCGTGCAGTCAATCAAGGACCTGGGCGTATCCCCGGAAAAGGTGAACGTCAACGGCGGTGCCATCGCGCTCGGCCACCCGATCGGCATGTCCGGCGCCCGCACGGTCCTCCACCTCGCGCTGGAGCTCAAGCGGCGCGGCGGCGGCATCGGCGCGGCGGCCCTGTGCGGCGGCGGCGGCCAGGGCGACGCCCTGATCATCCGCGTGCCCGGCAAGTAACCCCCGCGCTCCCGGCGAGCCTTCCAAGAAGATCGGAGCCGTGATGGTGGACGTCCCCGCCCTGGTGGAGCAGGCCCGCGAGGGCCGGCCGCGCGCCGTGGCCCGGCTGATCTCCCTGGTGGAGGGGGCGTCCCCGCACCTGCGCGACGTCATGGCCGCACTGGCCCCGCTGACCGGCGGCGCGTACGTCGTCGGCCTGACCGGCTCGCCCGGCGTCGGCAAGTCCACGTCCACATCGGCGCTGGTCAGCGCGTACCGCCGGACGGGCAAGCGGGTCGGCGTGCTCGCCGTCGACCCGTCCTCGCCGTTCTCGGGCGGCGCCCTGCTCGGCGACCGCGTACGGATGTCCGACCACGCCTCCGACCCCGGCGTCTACATCCGCTCCATGGCCACGCGCGGCCACCTGGGCGGCCTGGCCTGGGCCGCCCCGCAGGCGATCCGGGTGCTGGACGCGGCCGGCTGCGACGTGATCCTCGTCGAGACGGTCGGTGTCGGCCAGTCCGAGGTGGAGATCGCCTCCCAGGCCGATACGAGCGTGGTGCTGCTCGCCCCGGGCATGGGCGACGGCATCCAGGCCGCCAAGGCCGGGATCCTGGAGATCGGCGACGTCTACGTCGTCAACAAGTCCGACCGCGACGGCGCCGACGCCACGGCGCGCGAGCTCAACCACATGCTGGGCCTGGGCGAGGCCCGGGCTCCCGGCGACTGGCGGCCGCCGATCGTCAAGACCGTGGCCGCGCGCGGCGAGGGCACGGACGAGCTGGTCGAGGCGCTGGAGAAGCACCGGGCCTGGATGGAGGAGCGGGGCGTCCTGGCGGAGCGCCGCACGGCCCGCGCCGCCCGCGAGGTCGAGACCATCGCCGTCACGGCCCTGCGCGAGCGCATCGCCGACCTCCACGGCGACCGGCGCCTGACCGCCCTCGCGGAGCGCATCGTGGACGGCTCGCTGGACCCGTACGCGGCGGCCGACGAACTGGTGGCGGGGCTCACGAACGGCTGAGCCGTCATGGAACGCTCACACGAATAACCGAACCGGATCTTGCTCCGGGGTCGTCTCCGCAGACGTACCCCGTTCCCGTCGAGAGCGATCAGCCCTTGAGCAAGAACCGGCACAAGCTGCGTCCCCGCCGCCGCAAGACGGAGGAGCCCGCAGCCGCCCGCAAGCGCTTCGTCGACTACCCCCGCCGCGGCAGAAGGGGCGTGCGCCGCTGGCTCCCCTCGTGGCGGCAGTGGCTGGGCACGGTGCTCTTCTTCCTCGCGTGCGCGACCGGCCTGTTCGCGTACCTCTACGCGACCGTCGGCATCCCGGACGAGAACGCGGCGGCCCGACAGGAGGCCAACACGTACTACTGGTCGGACGGTTCGCAGCTGGCAAGCGTCGGCGAAGTCAACCGCACCATCGTCCGCCTCTCCGACGTGCCGGTGTCCGTGCAGAACGCGGTGATAGCCGCCGAGAACGAGACCTTCTACCGCGACCGCGGCGTGTCGTTCAAGGGCATCCTGCGGGCCTTCGCCAGCACGGCGGGCGGCGAGGAGACCCAGGGCGGCTCCACCATCACCCAGCAGTACGTGAAGAACACCTACCTCTCCCAGGAGCAGACGGCCACCCGGAAGGTCAAAGAGCTCGTCATCGCCCTGAAGGTGGACCGCACCAAGAGCAAGGAGGAGGTCCTGCAGGGCTACCTCAACACCAGCTGGTTCGGGCGCGGCGCGTACGGGATCGAGGCCGCGGCGCAGTCCTACTACGGCATCCCGGCGAAGCAGCTGAACCCCAGTCAGGGCGCTTTCCTCGCGGCGCTGTTGAAGGGAGCCGAACTCTACGACCCGTCGGTCAGCAAGGGCAACCACGAGCGCGCGGAGGAGCGCTGGAAGTGGATCCTCGACCGGGAAGTGCGGACCGGCCGCATGTCCCGCGACGAGCGCGAGACGTACCGGGACTTCCCCGAGCCCCGCAAGCCGTCCGTGGCCGGCGGCCTCGGCGGCCAGACCGGCTACCTCGTCGACGTCGCCAACAAGTACATCAAGCAGCGGGCCATGCTCACCGAAGCGGACCTGGCCCACGGCGGCTACCGCATCCACACCACCTTCGACAGGAACCGGATGCAGCGGCTGAAGAAGGCCGTGGACGATGTCCTCACCAAGGACATCGACCCGGGCAAGCGCCCGGACACCGACACCGACGTCCAGGTCGGCGCGGCCTCCGTGCGCCCCTCGGACGGCGCCGTCCTCGCCCTCTACGGCGGGCCCGACGCCACGAAGCACTTCGCCAACAACGCCGACACCTCGGGCGTCCCCGTGGGCTCCGCCTTCAAGCCGTTCGTCCTGGCCGCCGCCCTGGAGGACGGGACGGACGCGGACGGCTACTACGACGACGCCGGCAAGCTGCAGTCCGGCTCCGGCCCGGGCCCGGGCGCCGACGAGGACCACCCCACCCTGCGGCAGGCGCTGACCTCCGGCGGCAACGCGACGTACGTGCGCCTGGGCAAGGAGACCGGGCTGAAGCAGGTGCGGGAGACGGCGCTGCGCACCGGACTGCTGAAGAGCAGCATGGCCGGGCTGGACGAGTCCTTCCCCATCGGCTCCTCCACGCCGAGCGCCGTGCGCATGGCCGCGGCGTACGGCACGTTCGCCCATGAAGGCCTGCAGAACGACCCCTACTCGGTCACCAAGGTCGTCAAGGACGGGCGGCCGGTGGGCGGCTTCGAGGAGCGGGCGAAGGCGAGGCGGGCTGTCGCGAAGGAGACCGCGGCGGAGGTCACGGAGGCCCTGCGCACGCCGGAGGGCCATGCGGCGGCCCGTACGGGCGACCAGGACCGGATGAAGTCGGCGTGGTACGTGGGCTATACGGACAGCCTGTCCACGGCCGTCACGATGTTCCGCACCAAGCCGGACGGGGGGCCGCTCCTGCCGATGACGGGCGTGGGAGGTGAGGACTCCCGGCGCGGCGCCGTCTTCCCGGCCCGCATCTGGGCCGGTTACACGGGGTCGGCGGCCCGCCTCTGAAGCGGGACGGTGCGGATGGGCGGGTGCGGGTGCGGGTGCGGGCCGGGCTCAGGCGCGGCCGCGGAGCGAGCGGAGGTGCTGGGCCACCGGGGTCAGGGAGGCGTGCAGCGCCTTGAGGTCGGCCTCGCCCAGGAGGTCGATGAAGTGCTCGCGGACGGAGGCGACGTGGTGCGGGGCCACCTGGCGCATGGTGTCCCAGCCGTGCTCCGTGAGGACGGCGTACAGACCCCGGCGGTCCGACTCGCAGTTCTCGCGGCGGACCAGGCCCGCGTTCTCCATGCGGGTGATCTGGTGCGAGAGGCGGCTCTTCGACTGCAGGGTCGCGGTGGCGAGGTCGCTCATCCGCATGCGGTGGTCCTCGGACTCCGAGAGGTTGACCAGGATCTCGTAGTCGTTGTTGGTGAGGCCGAACGGCTGCAGGTCCCGTTCGAGCTGGTGCATCAGCAGGCGGCTGACGTCCAGGTGGGCGCGCCAGGCGCGCTGTTCCTCTTCGCTGAGCCAGCGGGTGCCGTTCTCGGTGTCCATAGACATAGAGGAATTCTACCTAAGAAGTTGAAAGGTTAACCAGTTAACTGCGGAGTGCGGCGTCGCGGAGTGTGAGGTCACACGTTCGACGTCACACTCCGCAGAGTACCGCTCACAGCCCGAAGCGGCGCTGGAGGTCACCGAGCTGGCCCGGCATCCGCGGCATAGATGGCTGATTCGACGGGCTTGCGCCCGGGACCCCCGCCTGGTGCGGCGTCTCGCCCGTGGGGATCTCGGCCATCAGCTGCTCCGTCGACTGCAGCAGCACCGTACCGGCGCCCACGAACTCGAACTGGTGCTCCTCGCCCGAGGTCCCGCCGAGGCCCGTGAACGCCCGCACCCCGCCCACCACGCCCCGCAGGTACTGGTGGTCGTAGTGGTGGCATGGGGAGGGGCAGTCGGCCCAGCCGACGAGGGCCTGCGGGTCCACCCGGACGGGTGGCTCGACGAAGACCACCGGGCCGTTGGAGGCCGCCACGAACTTGCCCGTGCCGATGAGCGTCAGGAAGCCCGGCACGATCGACTGCTTGAGCGACAGCGAGGGCTCGAACGCCAGCAGATTGCCCGACCGCACCGTCAGGTTGCCGTCCTCCAGGTCGAAGGAGTTGACGTCGAAGCTGCGGTCGGCGAGCAGCATCTTGCCCTTGCCCTCGGCGACCACCCAGTCCGCGGCGTGCAGCGGCGAGTGGAAGCTGTGGGCGATGAGCCGGTCGAGGCGGCCGTGGCCGATGCCGTGGAAGTCGATGCGCCCGTAGTAGGCGATCATCTTCCCCTTCTGCAGGAACCACTGGCCGTCCAGGTCCACGCTGAAGGCGTACGGATTGACGTTGTCGCCCGACGGCAGGGTGTGCGCGTCGTGGATGACGGGACCGTTCACCGTGCTCACAGCTTCTCCTCCGAGGCCTGTACGTACACCGTGCCCTCGCCGGACAGCTCCAGCTGGAAGGCCTCCCCGGAGCCGCGGCCCACCATCTCGCGCCAGCCGAAGGCCGTGGAGAGCTTGTTGCGGACGTCGCCGCGGTGGGCCACGTAGGCCTGCGGATCCACGTGCACCGGGCGGCCGGAGCGGATCGGCAGCTCGATGACGCCGCCGTGGGCCATCACGGCGACCGCGCCGTGGCCCTTGAGGGTCGTCGTGAACAGGCCCTGGCCGGTGACCTGCCCGCGGACCATGCCCATGACGCCGCCCTGCGAGCCCATGAACATCGTGCCCTGCTGCAGGGAGCCGTCGAAGGCGAGCAGCCGGTCCGCCTCCACGTAGAGCGTCTCGCCCGCCAGCTCCACCACGTGCACGTGGTGGCCGCCGTGGCCGAACATCACCGTGCCGCTGCCCTCCACCGTCATCAGCGGAGTGGCTTCGTTGGCGACGCGCCGGCCGATCATGCCCAGCACGCCGCCCTGGCCGCCGGTGATGGACGGGGTGAAGGAGACGTCGCCCTTGTAGGCGAGCATGGCGCCGCGCTGGCTGAACAGGCGCTGGCCGGGCACGACCGTCGCCTCGACCATGCGGGAATTGAGGGGCCGGAACGGCATCAGACGTCACCTCCGAACGTCGTGCGCTCGCTCGGCTGGACGTACACGAGACCCTCGCCCTCGAAGCGGATCTGGAAGGCCTCGCCCGAGCCCTCGCCGATGAACGTGCGGAAGTTGACCCCGGACTGGAAGTGCTGCTTGAGCTTGCCGGTGTGGGCTATGTACGCCCCCGGGTCGACCTGCAGGGGCGTCGCGGGCGTCACCCGCAGGACGATCGCCGTGCCGTCGGACATGATCGCGGCCTGGCCCGTGCCCTCCACGGTCGTCGTGAACAGCCCGTTGCCCTGGGAGGCGCCGCGCACGCCGGTGAACGTCGTGCCGGTGCGGAGGGAGGCGTCGGCGGCCAGGAGGTTGCTCGCCTCCACGTAGAGCGTCTCGCCGCGGAGGGAGACGAGGTTGATCTCGGTCGCCCGGTCGGCGAAGTAGCAGGTGCCGTGCCCCTTCACCTCCATCACTTCCATCTGCTCGCCGGTGAGCCGGCGCGTGACCATGCCGCGCAGGCCGTCGCCGCCGCCGGTCATTTTCTTGAACGTCATGTCGCCCTCGTACGCGACCATCGACCCGTTCCTGGCCTTGACCGCGTCGCCCGCCAGGTCGACGGCGAGGACTTTGCTCCCTTGGAGCCGAAACTGTGCCACGGGACGACGCTAGCGGGCGGACTCGCCGGTCCGACAGGCCCTTGGTCCCGGAATGACCCCGGATCCAGGCATCCGGGACGAGGCTGCAACAATGGACGAGCTTGTGAATGTCATCACAAGCTGTAGTCGTCCCGCGACTGCTCAGCCACTGCCCAGTCACTGACTTCACGAAGGTGCGTACCCCGTGGACATCAAGACCGCCTCCGCCCTGCGCCGGCTCCGCCTGGTCTCCGCCCCGGAGGCCGTTTCCTTCCTCCTCCTCATCGTCTGCTCCGTGCTCAAGCGCACGACGGACTTCAACGCCGTACCGGTGATGGGCGCCGTTCACGGCATCCTCTTCGTCATCTACGTCCTCTTCTGGCTCGACGCCTGGAACAAGACCAAGTGGCCCCTGAAGACCGCGGCCCTCTACTTCGTCCTCTCCGTCCTGCCGACCGGCGGCTTCTTCGCCGACCGCATGCTGCGCCGCGAGGCCGAGGCGAGCGTCATCGCCGCCCGCGCCCGCAAGGAGGGAGTGGTCAACGCATGATCGTCGCCTTCTCGGTGTCGCCCCTGGGTGTGGGCGAGGACGTCGGCGAGTACGTGGCGGACGCGGTGCGCGTCGTGCGCGAATCCGGCCTGCCGAACCGCACGGACGCGATGTTCACGTCCATCGAGGGCGAGTGGGACGAGGTCATGGACGTCGTCAAGAGCGCCGTCGCCGCGGTCGAGGCGAGAGCGGGCCGCGTCTCCCTCGTCCTGAAGGCGGACATCCGCCCGGGCGTCACGGACGGCCTGACGTCCAAGGTCGAAACGGTCGAACGCTACCTCGCCGAGGGCTGACCTCAGCCGACGGAAAACGGCCCGGTTCGGAGCGCAAATGCGCACCGAACCGGGCCGTTCTGCATTCCCGCAGGCCGAAAACCTCTCTTGATCAGATGCCTCTCCCTGTCTAGCGTGCGTCCGAACGTGGTTTGAGCACCCGATTAAATCGTTCGATTACTAGGTGGGGCAGGCGACATGACCTCGATCTTCCAGCGCGCCATGGGTGCTGAATTCGACCGGCTGCATCCGCAGCTCCAACGCCGCTTCTCCGTCGGCCTCGACAGCGGTGAAGCCTGCACCGGCACAGGCAGCATGGATGAGATCCTGCACGGCCGCAGCTTCGTACGGCCCTTCCTCGCGCTCGGGGGCAGCCGGAACGTCCTTGTGCCGCGCGCCGGACGGAACATCCCCTTCGTCATCGAGAACGTCCCCTACCGCGACGCGTACGGCCGCGAGACCGTCACCTTCGTCCGCACGTTCCGCTTCCCCGGCCGCCCGCACCGTTTCGACGCCACGATGGTCTTCAGCCCGGAGCGGGACTGCATCGTCGACTACCTCGGCACCCACCAGCACCTCGCCAGCGACCTCCGCTTCAGCGCCGACCGCACCGGAGCCCTCGTCATCCGCTCCGGCGAGCACCGCTTCCGCGAAGGCCCCGTCGACGCGCGCGTACCGCACCTGATCGGCGGCGATGCCGTCGCCCGAGAGTCCTACGACGAGGAGGCGGGCCGTTTCCGCATCGACGTCCGTGTGACCAATCGCCGCTTCGGCCTCCTCGTCGGCTACCGCGGTTCGTTCACCGTGCAGTACGAGGCCGTGGCAACGCGCGGGGTGAGGGCGGGGCTGCGGCCGGTGCGGGAGGAGGCTCGGGTCTGAGGGCGCAGGGGTGGGCGTTCGCCGGGCGGGACCGAGGGCCGGCCCCAGCCGACGCGACCGACGTGGATCACCACGATGGTGACGGATTCCGCGGAGATCTCGTAGAGGACGCGATACCGGCCCACGTGCAGCCTGGAAGGGTCGCTCACGCTCCAGGCCAAGTCGCATCCGGACATCCTCATGAGGGATGCCAACCACCGTGCCGGAGGCTTTCGCGATGCGGTGCCTCAGCGCCCTGGCCGGGCCGGTGCTGGCCGGCACGCGGTCGGCCACGCTCGGGGACGTCCTGGGCGAGGGCGATCTGTTCGTCCTCGGCCGGTCGCTGATCCGGATCGTCACGCAGGGCGCGCAGCTCGCCGGGTTCGCGGCGGGAGGGCTGCTGATGTGTGCGATGCCCGCCGGGACGATTCTCGGCGAGGTGCTGGCCGGCTCGCTCCTGGGGCCCCGCGGCCGGGAACGCCTCACCCTGCCCGCGGCGGCCCTGCTCCTGCTGCCCTTCCTGTTCTACGTGCTGAAGCCGTCGCTCGGCTGGTCCCTGGCCGCCGTGGCGCTGGCCGGTCTGGGCGCCGCGTACACCCTTGGCCTGGACCAGTGGTTCGTCGCCGCGGTGCCCGAAGAGCTGCGCGGGCGCGCGATGACCCTGCAGACGGCGGGGACGATGACCGTCCAGGGGCTGGGCATGGCGCTTGCCGGGGCGGCCGCCGAACTCGCCCCCGTGCACTGGGTCGTGGCGGGCAGCGGCCTGATCGGAACCCTTGTGGTCGGGAGCGTCGTACGGCTTGTCGTAGGCTCTGCGTGATCCACGATCAAGGTCTGCAGGGGGAGTTGCCATGCTCGACGTGTTCACCGGCGGCACGAAGAAGTCCGGCGCCGACTTCGAGGTCGTCGTGCTGCGCGACTCGCACGCGGCGGCCACGGCGATACGCGAGGCGCTGGCGACCGCCGGCGCCGAGGAGCGTCCCGGCCTGGAGCGCGCCGCCGCGCTGATCGCCGAGCACGCGGCCCGCCCCGAGCGCGAGGTGCGGGCCGAGTGGGTGCGCGGCATCCTGGCCGAGGCCGGGGTCGACGCGCGTAGTCAGGAGCTCCACGCCATCAAGGCGCTGCGCAGGGCCGAGCGCGGGCTGAGCCTCGCGACGGCGGTGCGGCTGGTGCGCGAGGCCGCCGCCGTGGCCGCGGAGCCGGGGCGTTCCGTGCCGTCCGGGATCTGAGATACGCCCGTCCGGGAAATGACCGAACGGTAGGCTCGGGACCGTGCCCAAGCCGCTCAGCCTCCCCTTCGACCCCATCGCCCGAGCCGACGAGCTCTGGAAGCAGCGGTGGGGCTCCGTGCCGTCGATGGCGGCGATCACGTCGATCATGCGGGCCCACCAGATCCTGCTGGGGCAGGTCGACGCGGTGGTCAAGCCGTACGGGCTGACGTTCGCGCGCTACGAGGCGCTGGTGCTGCTGACGTTCAGCAAGGCCGGGGAGCTGCCGATGTCGAAGATCGGCGAGCGGCTGATGGTGCATCCGACGTCGGTGACCAACACCGTGGACCGGCTGGTGGCCTCCGGGCTCGTCGCCAAGCGGCCCAACCCCAAGGACGGCCGCGGCACGCTCGCGTCGATCACGGAGAAGGGGCGCGAGGTGGTCGACGCGGCCACGCGCGACCTGATGGCGATGGACTTCGGCCTGGGCGCGTACGACGCGGAGGAGTGCGGGGAGATCTTCGAGATGCTGCGGCCGCTCCGGGTGGCGGCGGGCGATTTCGAGGACGAGGGTTAGCCACGAAGGTTCGCGCCGTGCGGGCGGGGCGGCGAAGATCGGCCCCGGTCGGCCGGTTACGCTCGTTGTCATGAAGAAGAGCGTCCTGACCCGATACCGCGTGATGGCCTACGCCACTGCCGTGATGCTGCTGGTGCTCTGCGCGAGCATGGTCCTCAAGTACGGCTTCGACACGGGCGCGAACGTCACCCTCGTGATCTCCCAGATCCACGGCGTGCTCTTCATCATCTACCTGGTCTTCGCCTTCGACCTCGGCTCCAAGGCCCGCTGGAAGTTCGGCAAGCTGCTGTGGGTGCTGGTCTCCGGCACGATCCCGACGGCCGCGTTCTTCGTCGAGCGGCAGGTCGTGCGCGAGGTCGAGCCCCTGCTGGAGGGGGCGCCCGCGCAGGCGACCGCCTGACCCTGCCGGCTGCCCCCGCCGGCGCAGCCGGACCGCGCCCCGCCCCGGACACCTCTTGTGTTCGGGGCGCTCTTGCGCGACGATTTACTAGGACGTCCTACTAAATTCGCGCAACGGGGCACGGAGAGGCAGACGAGACCACCATGGACGCAAGCGCAATCGAGGCGGGCCGCAGCCGCTGGCAGGCGCGGTTCGACGCCGCGCGCAAGCGCGAGGCCGACTTCACCACCCTCTCCGGCGACGAGGTCGACCCGGTCTACGGTCCGCGCCCCGGCGACACCTACGAGGGCTTCGAGCGCATCGGCTGGCCGGGGGAGTACCCCTTCACCCGCGGCCTGTACGCCACGGGCTACCGCGGCCGCACCTGGACCATCCGCCAGTTCGCCGGCTTCGGCAACGCCGAGCAGACCAACGAGCGCTACAAGATGATCCTCGCCAACGGCGGCGGCGGCCTCAGCGTGGCCTTCGACATGCCCACCCTCATGGGCCGCGACTCCGACGACCCGCGCTCCCTCGGCGAGGTCGGCCACTGCGGCGTCGCCATCGACTCCGCGGCCGACATGGAGGTCCTCTTCAAGGACATTCCCCTCGGCGACGTGACGACGTCGATGACGATCAGCGGTCCGGCCGTGCCCGTCTTCTGCATGTACCTCGTGGCCGCCGAGCGGCAGGGCGTCGACCCGGCCGTGCTCAACGGCACGCTGCAGACGGACATCTTCAAGGAGTACATCGCGCAGAAGGAGTGGCTCTTCCCGCCCGAGCCCCACCTGCGCCTCATCGGCGACCTGATGGAGCACTGCAGCCGCACCATCCCCGCCTACAAGCCCCTGTCCGTCTCCGGCTACCACATCCGCGAGGCCGGGGCCACGGCCGCGCAGGAGCTCGCCTACACCCTGGCCGACGGCTTCGGGTACGTGGAGCTCGGCCTGAGCCGCGGCCTCGACGTCGACACCTTCGCGCCCGGCCTGTCCTTCTTCTTCGACGCCCACGTCGACTTCTTCGAGGAGATCGCCAAGTTCCGCGCGGCCCGCCGCATCTGGGCCCGCTGGATGAAGGAGGTCTACGGCGCGAAGTCCGAGAAGGCGCAGTGGCTGCGCTTCCACACCCAGACCGCGGGCGTCTCCCTGACCGCGCAGCAGCCGTACAACAACGTCGTGCGGACGGCCGTGGAGGCCCTCGCCGCCGTCCTCGGCGGCACGAACTCCCTGCACACCAACGCCCTCGACGAGACCCTCGCGCTGCCCAGCGAGCAGGCCGCGGAGATCGCGCTGCGCACCCAGCAGGTGCTGATGGAGGAGACCGGCGTCGCCAACGTCGCCGACCCCCTCGGCGGCGCCTGGTACGTCGAGCAGCTCACCGACCGGATCGAGGCCGACGCCGAGAAGATCTTCGAGCAGATCAAGGAGCGGGGCCTGCGGGCGCACCCCGACGGGCGGCACCCCATCGGGCCCGTCACCTCCGGCATCCTGCGCGGCATCGAGGACGGCTGGTTCACCGGCGAGATCGCCGAGAGCGCCTTCCGCTACCAGCAGGCGCTGGAGAAGGGCGACAAGCGGGTCGTCGGCGTCAACTGCCACCACGGCTCGGTCACGGGCGACCTGGAGATCCTGCGCGTCAGCCACGAGGTGGAGCGCGAGCAGGTCCGCGTCCTGGCCGCCCGTAAGACCGGCCGGGACGACGCCCGCGTACGGGCCTGCCTGGAGGCCATGCTGGCCGCCGCCCGCGACGGGTCGAACATGATCGAGCCGATGCTGGAGGCGGTCCGGGCCGAGGCCACGCTCGGCGAGATCTGCGACGCCCTGCGGGAGGAGTGGGGGATCTACGTGGAGCCGGCCGGCTTCTGAGCGCTCCGGGCTCCGTCCCGGATACCGGCCCCGGACGGGCCTGGTGCTGCCGCGGTCCCGGCGGCGCCAGGCCCGTCCGGCGTGTGCGGGCGCCGCCCCGGCCCGGTCAGGAGCCCCGCAGGCCGCCGATCAGGAGCGCGGCGAAGCCGCGGGCCCACTCCGGGTCCACCGGCTCCGCGCTGACCAGGGTGCGGTGCACCACCGCGCCCGCAATGACGTCGAAGATGAGGTCGGCCGTACGGGCCGCCGCCGCGGCATCGTCCTCGCGGGGAAGCTCGCCGCGGCGCTGCGCCCGGTCACGGCCGAGCAGCACCAGGGACTTCTGGCGGTCGACGATGGCCGAGCGGATGCGGTCGCGGAGCGCGCCGTCACGCGTGGACTCGGCCACGACGGCCATCAGGGCGGTCTTGGTCTCCGGGCGCTCCAGCAGCGCCGCGAACTGCAGGACGACGTTCTCGACGTCGGCCTGAAGGCTGCCCCGGTCCGGCAGTTCCAGATGCTCGTCGAAGAGCGCCGCCACCGCGTCCACGACGAGCTCGCTCTTGCCCGCCCAGCGCCGGTAGAGCGTGGTCTTGGCGACGCCCGCGCGGGCGGCGACGTCGCCCATCGTCAGCTTCCCCCAGCCCAGCTCGACCAGCGCGGCGCGCGTCGCGTCCAGGATCGCGCGGTCGGCCTCGGGGCTGCGCGGGCGGCCGGTGCGGCGCGGCGCGGGGGAGGAGGCGGCGGAGCTCATGGCACCGGACCCTACCGCTGGGTAGCCCCGTGGGCGGGAAGGGCTTGCGGAAGGGGCGGGGGGTGCAGTTACGCTACGGCTCGTAGCGTAAGAGCGACAACCACGGACGCCGGGTGGGGACCCGGCGTCGCACCGCCACCGCTATTTTTCCGGTTCGCGCGCCGAGGGGGGAGGATAGGGCCCATGCAGCCACGGAACATGTCCATGAGTGGAGTGGTCGACCTCGCCGCGGTGAAGGCGGCCGGGGAAGCCAAGCAGAAGGCGGAGCAGGCCCGGGCCGAGGCCGCCCGCAGGGGCGCGCCGCCCGCCGCCGCCGGCCGCCTGGTCTTCGACGTCGACGAGGCCGGCTTCGAGGCCCAGGTCCTGCAGCGCTCCGCCGAAGTGCCCGTCGTCATCGACTTCTGGGCCGACTGGTGCGAGCCGTGCAAGCAGCTCGGCCCGCTCCTGGAGCGGCTGGCCGCCGAGTACGCGGGCCGCTTCGTGCTCGCCAAGGTCGACGTCGAGGCCAATCAGCTCCTCTTCCAGCAGTTCGGCGTGCAGTCGATCCCCGCGGTCTTCGCGGTGGTGGCGGGCCAGGCCCTGCCGCTGTTCCAGGGCGCCGCGCCGGAGGCGCAGATCCGTCAGGTGCTGGACCAGCTCGTGCAGGTGGCCGAGCAGCGCTTCGGCATCGTGGGCGCGCCGGTCTCCGCGGAGGCCGCCGAGGAGGGCCCGCAGGAGCCGGAGCAGCCGGCCGGTCCGTACGACGCGGCGCTGAGCCTCGCCCACGAGGCGCTGGACAAGGGCGACCTGGGCGGTGCGATCCAGGCGTACAAGAACGTGCTGGCGGACGACCCGGCCCATCCGGAGGCGAAGCTGGGCCTCGCGCAGGCGGAGCTCCTGCAGCGCGTCCAGGGCGTCGACCCGCAGGCGGTCCGCAAGGCCGCGGCGGACGCTCCCGGCGATGTGCAGGCGCAGATCGCGGCGGCCGACCTGGATCTGGTCGGCGGTCATGTCGAGGACGCCTTCGGCCGTCTGATCGACACGGTCAAGCGCACCGCGGGCGACGACCGCAACGCGGCCCGCGTGCGGCTGCTGGAGCTCTTCGAGGTGATCGGGGCGGACGACCCGCGGGTGAGTGCCGCGCGGACCGCGCTCTCTCGCGCACTGTTCTGACCCACATGACTCAACGGCCTCGCTTTACCAAAACTTGGTGAAAGCGGCCGCCGTTACTGCGAGTAAGAAAAGCCCGGGCTTTCGCCCGGGTTTTTCTTTTACCTCCGCTTCCGTCCGGGCACGGTGCGGCGACCTCCTCCCGCCCGCCGATGCGCACCGGACGCCCCGCGGTTATCGGCTCGTTACTCGCTAGTAATGAACCTCTTGTGCGGCAGCCGCGAATGCACCACGATCGGCCACGCTCGGTCCATTCCCCCAACCTGGCAGCCGGTCGGTGTCGGGGGGACGGGTCCCCACCGGGCGGACCGGCCCGCGCACGGGCCGGTTCAGGGACAGGGGGGTCCCCGCCGCACTTCCGGGCAGGGCCTGTCCCACCGGTTGCGCGAAGGCGTGGCCAAGTGGTTGTCGCTCGGGGGTGATCGCCGGTGTTCCCGGAGGCGTTGCGCGCCGCCGGACGCGGCGCTCTCCTTCCCGAGGGCGTAGCACGTCTCCCATCCCCGGGCGGATCCGCGACGCGGAGCCCGAGCCGGAGATGTACGTCCGAGAAGGAGGCAAGTCATGGAGTCTCAGACTCGCGGTGGGACCAGATGGCGGCGGTTCGCCGTCGTCATGGTGCCGAGCGTCGCGGCGACGGCCGCGATCGGCGTGGCCATAGCCCAGGGCGCGCTGGCGGCGTCGTTCAGCGTGTCGGGCCAGCAGTTCCAGGTGACGGCAGGGAAGCTGCACGGCACCGGGTTCGTCCAGTACGGCGCCATGGACCAGACGAAGGCGGGCGCCAAGCCCGTCGCGGTGGTCGGCATCAACGAGGCGCAGATCAGCAAGCTCTGCCAGGCGGTCACGATCCCCATCCCGGTCATCGGCAAGAAGGTGTCGATGAAGCTGGAGGCGGGCGGCGACAAGCAGGTCACGGCGGAGAAGCTGTACATCGACGCCGAGGACATGAAGGCCAACGCCACGTTCAAGAACGTCGACATCGGCGTGTCCGTGGACAACACGACCAAGGGGCCGGGGCCTGCGGCCGAGGGCAAGAACCACGAGGGCCAGCACGTGCCCGGCTCGTTCGCCCAGCAGGCGGACGAGGTCTGGTTCGACAGCGTCGACCAGAAGGCCTGGGCCACCTCGGCCGGAACGTTCACGCTCCCCGGTCTGCACATGGGCATCAACTGGGGCGAGGCCCAGTGCGACGTGCCCAAGGGCTGACCCACTGAACGGGCCGGTACGGGGCGGGCGCTCCCGCACCCGTACCGCGTCCGCGCCGTACCGAAGAACATGCCCCCGAGGAGTTGTCCGCCATGAGCGTCGACACGCGACCCCAGCAGGCCGGTTCATTCGGCCGCGCCCGCCGTTCGTTCCGGGAGTGGCGCTGGCAACGCCCGTTCTGGGGCGGCCTGTGGACCCTGCTCGCCGGATTCCCGATCATGTACATCCCCTACCAGACCATGACGCTGGGCGACCTGCACATCCGCATGGCCACCACGGCGGGCGCCGGCTCGCTGATCATAGGGGTGCTGCTGGTCGTCCTCGGCCTGACGCTCTGGTTCCAGCAGCAGTCGCGGATCTTCGCCGGGGTCGCGGCCATCCTGCTCGCGCTGGTCTCCCTCGTGGTCTCCAACTTCGGCGCGTTCCTCGTCGGTTTCCTGCTCGCCCTCGTCGGCGGCGCCCTCGGGGTGTCGTGGGCGCCGGGCCGCCCGGCGGGCGCCGCGGCACGGCCGGAGCAGGGGCCCGCGCCCGCGGCCGGGCCCGCCGTGTCGCTCAGCAAGGAGCGGGACGGAGGCGACCGTGGCGAGTGAGGGGCCGCGCCACGCCGCGCCCAGAAAGCCGCTCCTCGCCCGGCTGCACATGCCGGCGGGCAAGGCCGTCGCCATCGTGGCGATGCCGAGCGCCGTCCTCATGGGCATGGGGCTCACCCCGACGCTGGCCGCCGCGAAGCCCGCGCCCAAGAAGCTGTTCGACGGCGCGTGCGCTACGGCGCCGGATGCGGCGCCGGAGAGCGGGAGCCCGGAGTCGGAGAAGCCGGCCGAGCCGAGCGGCAAGCCGGGCGAGAAGCCGAGCGAGAAGCCGGGCAGTGGTCCGAGCACCGCCCCGAGCGCGGGTGCGTCCGCGGCCCCCGGCAAGCAGAGGGAGCCGGAGAAGAAGCCGGCGGCGCCCGGGAAGTCCGCGTCCCCGAAGCCCGCCGCGTCCTCCGGCTCGCCGTCCCCGGCGGCCCCTTCTCCTTCGCCGTCCCCCTCCGCCTCCAAGGCCCGGAACCCCCTCGACCCGCTGGGCCTCGGGGACAAGCTCCACGACATCCTGACCGGCGGGGCGAAGCCGCCTGCGGCGGGCTCGCCGAGCTCCCCGGTTTCCCCGGCCCCGGCGGCCCCGCCGTCCTCGGCGCCCGCTCCCGGGCCCTCGGCCGGGCCCGGCAAGGCTCGCAACGACCCGGCGGAGAAACCCTCCGGGCAGGAGAGCAAGGCCGCCCCCTCCGCGGGACCGTCCTCCGCCGGACCGTCCACGTCGCCGAGCCCGGGGCCCTCGGGCTCGACCTCGCCCTCGGCGGCACCGGAGCCGGGCGACGGCGAGCTGCCCCCCTGCCCCAAGGGCACCGTCGTGGACGAGAACGAGCACCACGCCTTCCCCAACCAGCCCTGGTACCTGGAGGCGAGCAAGCTCACCCTCACCGGGCTGACCTACGAGGGCATCAAGAAGATCACCATGGTGAACGGGCAGAAGAAGGACGTCCTCAAGTTCACCGCCGACTCGCTGGCGATCAAGGACCTGCACCAGATCGTCAACAACCAGGGCAAGCAGTACCACGTCGCGGGCATCGGCACGGAGTCCACCGTCACCGGCGGGAAGATCACCATGTACACGGAGGAGCTGAAGGGCAACCTGCTCGGGATCATCCCGGCGACGCACTCGCCCAGCATCCCGCCGCCGCTCATACCGGGCCTGAAGCTGCCGATCCCGGTCTTCTACACCAACGTCAAGATCCGTCAGGGCGGCCAGTTCGGCGGCACGCTGCACATCCCGAACCTGCACCAGTACATGACCGACGGCACGTACCCGTAAACACGTATCCGTAACGCACTGCCTGCACATACGGCCGTGGGGGGGGGGGGGGGCCTCCGTCCCCCCGCGAGGGGACGGAGGCCACGGCCGTCGTACGGGAAGACCCGCGTCAGCGGCTCTCGCCGCCCAGGTGGTGCACGCGCACCATGTTCGTCGTGCCGGGGACACCGGGCGGGGAGCCCGCCGTGATGATCATGGTGTCGCCGTCGTTGTAGCGCTTGAGCTTCAGCAGCTCCGCGTCGACGAGGTCGACCATCGCGTCCGTGTTCTCCACGTGCGGGACGACGAACGTCTCGACGCCCCAGCTCAGCGTGAGCTGGTTGCAGGTGGAGGCGTCCGTGGTGAAGGCCAGGATCGGCTGGGCCGCGCGGTAGCGGGACAGGCGGCGGGCGGTGTCACCGGACTTGGTGAAGGCCACCAGCGACTTGGCGCCCAGGAAGTCCGCGATCTCGCAGGCCGCGCGGGCGACCGAACCGCCCTGGGTGCGCGGCTTCTTGCCCGGGACCAGCGGCTGCAGGCCCTTGGAGAGCAGCTCCTCCTCGGCCGCCTCGACGATGCGGGACATCGTCTTGACGGTCTCGATCGGATACGCGCCGACGCTCGACTCGGCGGAGAGCATGACCGCGTCGGCGCCGTCGAGGATGGCGTTGGCGACGTCGGAGGCCTCGGCGCGGGTCGGGCGCGAGTTGGTGATCATCGACTCCATCATCTGGGTCGCGACGATCACCGGCTTGGCGTTGCGGCGGCACATCTCGATGAGGCGCTTCTGCACCATCGGGACCTTCTCCAGCGGGTACTCCACCGCGAGGTCGCCGCGGGCCACCATCACGCCGTCGAACGCCATGACGACGTCCTGCATGTTGGCGACGGCCTGCGGCTTCTCGACCTTGGCGATGACCGGCACCCGGCGGCCGACCTCGTCCATGACGCGGTGGACGTCGAGGACGTCCTTGGCGTCGCGGACGAAGGACAGGGCGACCATGTCGCAGCCCATGGCGAGGGCGAACTTCAGGTCCTCGACGTCCTTCTCGGACAGCGCCGGGACGTTCACCGCCGCGCCGGGCAGGTTGATGCCCTTGTGGTCGGAGATGACGCCGCCCTCGATCACGATGGTCCGCACGCGCGGGCCGTCGACCTCGGTGACGCGCAGCTCGACGTTGCCGTCGTTGATCAGGACCTGGTCGCCCTTGGCGACGTCGCCGGGCAGGCCCTTGTAGGTCGTGCCGCAGATCGTCTTGTCGCCGGGGACGTCCTCGGTGGTGATGGTGAACTCGTCACCGCGCACCAGCTCCACCGGGCCGTCCGCGAAGGTCTCCAGGCGGATCTTCGGGCCCTGCAGGTCGGCGAGGACGCCGACCGCCCGGCCGGTCTCCGCCGCGGCCTTGCGGAGGCGGTGGTACCGCTCCTCGTGCTCCGCGTGGGTCCCGTGGCTCATGTTGAAGCGGGCCACGTTCATGCCGGCCTCGATCAGCGTCTTCAGCTGCTCGAAGGAGTCGACGGCGGGGCCCAGGGTGCAGACGATTTTGGAACGGCGCATGGGGCAGATCCTATCGGTTTGTTTCGGAGCGGAATATTCGAGCTGTGGGAACGACCGACGTGCGGCCGGGGATCAAGCGCTGACCAGGTCGTACGTCTGGGTGGCGATCTCCAGCTCCTCGTCGGTGGGCACGACGGCGACGGCGACGCGGGCGTACTCGGGGGAGATCAGGCGCGGCTCGCCGGAGCGGACGGCGTTGAGGCCGGCGTCGACGGCGAGGCCGAGCTCCTCCAGGCCCGCGACGGCGGCCTCGCGGACCGGGGCGGCGTTCTCGCCGACGCCCGCGGTGAAGGCCACGGCGTCGACCTTGCCGAGCACGGCGTAGTAGGCGCCTATGTACTTCTTCAGCCGGTGCACGTAGATGTCGAAGGCGAGCTGCGCCTGCTCGTCGCCCTCGTCGATGCGGCGGCGGATCTCGCGCATGTCGTTGTCGCCGCACAGGCCGATCAGACCGCTCTTCTTGTTGAGCAGCGCGTCGATCTCGTCGGTGGACATCCCGGCGTTGCGGGACAGGTGGAGCAGGACCGCCGGGTCCAGATCGCCCGAGCGGGTGCCCATGACCAGGCCCTCCAGCGGGGTGAGGCCCATGGAGGTGTCGACGCAGCGGCCGCGCTCGACCGCGGAGGCCGAGGCGCCGTTGCCCAGGTGCAGCACGATCACGTTGACCTCGGAGGGGTCCTTGCCGAGCAGCTTCGCGGTCTCGCGCGAGACGTAGGCGTGCGAGGTGCCGTGGAAGCCGTAGCGGCGGATCATGTGCGCGTCGGCCGTGGCGGTGTCGATCGCGTAGCGGGCGGCGGCCTCCGGCATCGTGGTGTGGAAGGCCGTGTCGAAGACGGCGACCTGCGGCAGGTCGGGGCGGAGCGCCTGCGCGGTGCGGATGCCGGTGATGTTGGCCGGGTTGTGCAGCGGGGCCACCGGCACCAGGCGCTCGATCTCGGCGAGCACCTCGTCGGTGATCACGGTGGGGGCGGTGAACTTCTGGCCGCCGTGCACCACCCGGTGGCCGATCGCGGCGAGCTCCGGCGAGTCGAGGCCCAGCCCGTCCGCGGCCAGCTCCGCGGAGACCGCCTTCAGCGCGGCCTCGTGGTCGGCGATCGGCGCCTCCTTCTCGCGCTTGTCGCCGCCCGTGGCGAGCGGGGAGTGCACGAGGCGGGAGGTCTCCTCGCCGATGCGCTCGACCAGGCCCGCGGCCAGCCGGGCGCCGTCGGCCATGTCGAGCAGCTGGTACTTGACCGAGGAGGAGCCGGAGTTGAGGACGAGGACTCGGGTGGGGTTGGCAGTCATGAACGCTTTCCGGGTTGTGGGGGTCTCGACGTCGGGAGTGGGGGCTGG
>NZ_JBPQTW010000062.1:0-31009 GCF_051386535.1 Streptomyces sp. URMC 127 | reverse complement strand
CCCGCCCGCCCGTCACAGGATCCGCCCAGGGAGAAGGACCCATGGCCGACAGCCGCCCCGTCAGCGAACCAGAGGCGGCACCGGATCCACCCACCCCTACGAGCCGGTCGCGGCCGAAGCCCCCTCCGCGCCTCCGGCTGACACCGGTGGAGAAGGCCATGCTCGCCTACCTGGGCATCGCCGCTGTCGCCGTCGCTCTCGGCCGCCGGCACGTCACGGATGCGCGGTCGGTCCTCATCGCTTACGGGGCGCTGGCGCTCTTCACGGCCGGCTGCGCCGCAGTGGAGCCGTGGTCGGATTCGCGCGCGGTACGACGGGTGCGCACGCTTCACCCGCTCGCGTTCGTCGGCCCGTTGTTCGCGTCAGCCGGCGCGCAGGCGCCGGCCCTGCACGGGCGTCTCCTCGACCGCACCATGCTGACCTGGGAAGAGCACCTGTTCGGCACACACCCCAACCTCCTGCTGGACTCCGTGGCCTCCCGCCCGCTCAACGAGGCGCTCAGCATCGGCTACAGCTGCTACTACCTGTGCTTCGTGCTGCCGCCGGCCTACCTGATCCTGCGCGGCCTGGACCGCGCTCTGGAGCACTACGTCCTGTGCATGTGCCTGGCGTCCTACCTGTGCTTCCTCGGTTTCATCGCCCTGCCCCTCGCCGGCCCCCTCACCTCGCTCGCCGGCGCCTTCTCGCCCCCGCACCTCCACGGCTACCTCGCGCAACCGCTCCAGGCATGGCTCATGAAGAACGCCGACCCGCCGGGCACGTGCTTCCCCTCCTCCCACGTGGCAGGCGCCTGGGCCGCCGCCCTCGCCCTGCGGACGTCCGGCGCACCGAGGGCGGCCACGCGCCTCATGGCAACCACGGCCGCCGTCGTAACCGTCGCGGTCGTCTACTGCCGCTACCACTACGCACTCGATGCCGCGGCGGGCGCCGCCGTCGCCGGACTGGCGGCACGGACGGCCGTACGCCTGACCAAGCCTTCGAGCGTGCAGGGAGCAGCCGGCTGACGACGAAGACAAGAAGACAAGACGAGGGCCCCTCAGACGTACGGCCCGTCCGGGCCGGCCGCGCCGATCGCCGTGCCGCGTTCGCTCTTCCCGGCGGCGCTTCCCTTGCCCTCGGCGGCGCTTCCCTTGCCCTCGGTGAGACCGCCGCGCAGGAAGTCCTCGGCCACCGCGCAGTGCAGGGCGACCCCGGCGGCCAGTGCCTGCTCGTCGTAGAGCACGCGGTCGGAGTGGTTGTCCGGGACCGTACCCGGCACGCTGCCGGGCGGGCAGGCGCCCAGGAACACCATCGCGCCGGGCACGCGCTGCAGGACGTACGAGAAGTCCTCGCCGCCCATCGTGGGGTGGGGAAGCTCGTGCACGCGCGAGGGGCCGAGGGCGGCGGCCGCCGCGCGACGAACCAGGGCGGTGAACCCGGGGTCGTTCTGCACCGTGGGATAGCCCTCGGGGAGTTCGACGTCGGCGGTCATGCCATGGGCCGCGGCCACGCCCTCGGCCACCCGCCGGATGCCGTCGCGCACCGTACGGCGGCTCGCCTCGGAGAGCGTGCGGTACGTGCCGGTCAGCTCAGCCGTACCCGGGATGATGTTGAAGGCGCTTCCCGCCCGGACCGTGGTGATCGTCAGGACCGCCGGCTCGACGATGCTGACCGTCCGGGTGATCATGGTCTGGAGGGCCAGGACGATCTCGCAGGCGACCGGGACCGGATCGAGCACCCGGTGCGGGCCGGCCGCGTGCCCGCTCCGGCCCCTGACGGTGATGCGCACCAGGTCGGCGGCGGCGTACTGCGTGCCCGGCCGCACATGGACGGTGCACGTCTCGTTGCGTGCGTTGATGTGCAGCGCGAACGCGGCATCGACCGCCGGGCCGCCCGCCGGAGCGAGCACCCCCTCCTCGATCATGGGCAGGGCCCCGCCGCCGGTCTCCTCGGCGGGCTGGAACATGAAGACCACCCGCCCCGACAGCCGGTCCTTGCGGGCGCAGAGCAGCCGCGCTGCGCCCGCAAGCACGGCGGTGTGGGCGTCGTGCCCGCACGCGTGCATGACGCCGGGTACCTCGGAGGCGAACGCGAGGCCGGTGTTCTCCTGTTGCGGCAGGGCGTCCATGTCCGCGCGGAGCAGCAGCGTCCGCCCGGGCCGTCCGCTGTCGAGCACGGCCACCACCGAGCTCAGTCTCCTGCCGAGCGTCACGGTCAGGCCCAGGCCGTCGATCGCCTCCAGGATCGCCTGCTGGGTACGGGGCAGGTGCGCGCCCACTTCCGGAGTGCGGTGGATGCGGCGCCGCAGCGCCACCACGTCCGGCAGCAGTTGCCGCGCTTCGGCCAGCAGGCCGGACTCCGGCCGGACCGGGCCGGCCCCGTCGATCAGCACGCGCGCCTCCCACCATGCGATGCGGGTCGCCCTCCGGCAGGATGCGGCCGCGTTCGCCGACGCCATGAGACCACACCCGGCCGGTCGCCGACAGGGCGTCTCCGGACGGCGGGCGCGGGCTTACAGCGCCCGCTCCAGGCGCTCGGCCATCAGCTTGACGAAGCGGGCCGGCTCCTTCGGCTGGCCCCCCTCGGCGAGGACCGCGAGGCCGTACAGGAGCTCGGCGGTCTCCGCGAGCTGCGAGTGGTCCTCGCGCTCCTTGTACGCCTGGTTGAGGCCCTTCACCAGCTGGTGACCCGGGTTGAGCTCCAGGATCCGCTTGGCGCGGGGCACCTCCTGGCCCATCGCCCGGTACATGTTCTCCAGGGCCGGGGTCAGGTCGTGCGCGTCGGAGACGACGCAGGCCGGGGAGACGGTGAGGCGGGAGGACAGGCGCACCTCCTTGATGTCCTCGTCCAGCTGCTCCTTCATCCAGCCGAGCAGCCCGGCGTACTCCTCGTTCTGCTTCTCGCGCTCATCCCCGGAGGCGTCCTCCTCCTTGGCGTCGAGGTCGATCTGCCCCTTGGCGACGGACCGCAGCTTCTTGCCCTCGTACTCGCCGACGGCGTCGGCCCACACCTCGTCGACGGGGTCGGTGAGCAGCAGCACCTCGATGCCCCGGTCCCGGAAGGCCTCCATGTGCGGGGAGTTCTCGATGCTCTGCCGGGACTCGCCGGTGAGGTAGTAGATGTCCTCCTGGCCGTCCTTCATCCGCTCCACGTACTGCTTGAGCGTGGTCGGCTCGGTGTCGTGGTGCGTCGTCGCGAACGACGCGACGGTGAGGATGGCGTCGCGGTTCTCCGGGTCGGTGACCAGCCCTTCCTTGAGGACCGTGCCGAACTCGCGCCAGAACGTGCCGTAGCGCTCCTCGTCCTTGGTCTTCATCTCCTTGACCGTGGACAGGACCTTCTTCGTCAGGCGCCGCCGCATCATCTCGATGTGGCGGTCCTGCTGCAGGATCTCGCGGGAGACGTTGAGGGAGAGGTCCGCCGCGTCGACGACGCCCTTGACGAAGCGGAGGTACGGCGGCAGCAGCGCCTCGCAGTCGTCCATGATGAACACGCGCTTGACGTACAGCTGCACGCCGCGCTTCGAGTCGCGCGTGAACAGGTCGTGGGGCGCGTGAGCGGGCAGGAAGAGCAGGGCCTGGTACTCGAAGGTGCCCTCCGCCTGGAGGCGGATCGTCTCCAGCGGTTCGCGCCAGTCGTGGCCGATGTGCTTGTACAGCTCGTGGTACTCGTCGTCGGACACCTCGTCGCGCGGCCGCGCCCACAGGGCCTTCATGGAGTTGAGCGTTTCGGGCTCCGGCGCCCCTTCGCCGTCCCCGGCCGTGGCGGGGCTCTCGGGCACCATCCGGATGGGCCAGGTGATGAAGTCCGAGTACCGCTTGATGATCTCCCTGATCTTCCACGGGGAGGTGTAGTCGTGGAGCTGGTTCTCCGGGTCGGCCGGCTTGAGGTGGAGGGTGACCGAGGTGCCCTGCGGCGCGTCGTCGACCGTCTCCAGCGTGTACGTGCCCTCGCCGCGCGACGTCCAGCGGGTGCCCTGGCTCTCGCCGGCGCGGCGGGTCAGCAGGGTGACCTCGTCGGCCACCATGAAGCCGGCGTAGAAGCCGACGCCGAACTGGCCGATGAGCCCCTCCGCCCCGGCCGCGTCCTTGGCCTCCTGCAGCTCCTGGAGGAACTTCGCCGTGCCCGAGTTGGCGATCGTGCCGATGAGCCGCCCGACCTCGTCGTACGACATCCCGATGCCGTTGTCCCGCACGGTGAGGGTGCGGGCGTCCTTGTCGACGTCGATGTCGATGTGCAGGTCGGACACGTCGGCGTCGAGCGCGTCGTCCCAGAGCTTCTCGAGGCGCAGCTTGTCCAGGGCGTCAGAGGCGTTGGAGACGAGCTCCCTCAGGAAGACATCCTTGTTCGAGTAGACCGAGTGGATCATCAGCTGCAGCAGCTGACGGGCCTCTACCTGGAACTCAAACGTCTCAGTCGGCATGTTCGCGAATACCTCACAGGTCCTATCACCAGAACTGATAGGAGCCACTGTAAAACACCACGTCAGGGCAGGGGCCGGGATGTGGGGCGGTGGCCTGATCCGTACGTCGCGGCGCGTTCACGCCAGCCTCGCACCAAGGCCTTCACGACCCGCCGAACGAAGCGGCCGCGCGAGGTCCGCCCCGCGGGCGGACCCGGCTGTCCGGCCTTTTATGCTGCCCCGATGGCTGCAGTGAACATGAAGAAGGCACGGAGCGGAAACGTGGACCGGGGTGCGTACCTTCTGTTCACGGGCGCCGTGACGGTACTCGGCTGGACCATCGCCGCGGTCAACAGCGGCATCTCCTACCTCGCCCTGGGCATGGACTGGATCCCGATATCCACCGGCGTCCTCGGGTGCCTCGTCTTCGCGATCGTGCTGCGCTTCCTCCACTGCGCGTGGTGGCTTGCCGTCCTCTCCCTCGCGCCCGCGCTGTTCGTCCTGGTGGGCTCGGTCCAGTACGCCCCCGAGGCCACGCTCGGCAGCCGGGGCGTCCGCGAGAGCGTCCTCATCACCGATGACGCCGGCGAGGGCGGGAAGGACCACCGCTTCGTCCTCACCGGCCGCTCGGGCAGGCTCAAGGAGACCCTCGACCACCACGGGGGCTCCCCCGGCTGGAAGGTGGGCGACCGGATCGAGGTCGTCAGCGACCCGAAGGGCGTCATCCCGCTGGAGGCGTCCTCCGAGGTCGACCCGGACACGGAGTGGGACATGCTCGTCATGGGCGTCCTCGGATGGACCGGCATCACCCTGCTCGCGGGCCGGCGCGGATTCGTACGGCGCAGCGCGGGCCGGCGCCCCGCGTTCGACGACGTCGCCTACGGCTGACCCGGCCCCGCGGCCCGGTCAGCCGTAGGCGAGCGCTTCGAGCCTGTGGTACGGGCCGTTGAAGCGGTCGTGGTCACCGACGGTGGGTCCCGTGCTCGTGTGCTGCCAGAAGGTGTAGAAGTCCCAGCCGTTCGGGAGCTCACCGGAGGACGAACCGTAGCGCGGCACCCACAGCGGGCTGTCCTTGCCGAATCCGCCGTAGTTGCCGGTGCACTTCTTCCACCACGCGGTGGAGGTGTAGATCACCGCGTCGCGCCCGGTGTGGTCCCAGTAGGCGTCGAGGAAGTCGTCGATCCAGTCGATCATCCGGCTCTTGCTCAGCCCGTAGCAGACGCTGCCGTAGGGGTTGTACTCCATGTCCAGCACGCCCGGCAGCGTCACTCCGTCGTCCGTCCAGCCGCCGCCGTGACGGACGAAGTAGTCGGCCTGCGCGGCGCCGCTGGAGTTGCCCGGCAGGCCGAAGTGGTACGCCCCCCTGATCATGCCCACGTCGTACGAGCCGTTGTACTGCTGCGCGAAGTAGGGGTTGGTGTAGCTGGTGCCCTCGGTCGCCTTGGCGTAGGCGAATCTGACGCCGCTGCGCCACAGCTTGGACCAGGACACGTTGCCGTTGTGGCTGCTGACGTCCACCCCGTGGACCGACCCGCTCCCCGCTGCCCGCGCCCGGGAGCGGCCGGGCGGCGAGGAGCCCTCGTGGGCCCGCACGGTCGACCCCATCCAGTCCCGCTCGGGGTGGGCCGGCCGGCCGGTGTTCCCGTCCACCGCGGCGGCGGTTCCCGGGAGAGCGACCAGCAGGCTGAGTACGGTCAGGAGGGAGAGGAAGACGGCCGCCGCAGTGGAGTGACGCGGACGGCCCGGGCCGGAGTGATGCTCGGGCATGAGGTGCCTCCGAGGCCATGGTGGGGGGAGGGTACGGGGAAACGATCGGCTCCCCGCTCTACTGCAACGCTCACATCCGGGGCCCGGCAGCGCACGAGGTGACGGGCAGCAGGATGACCGAGGGGCACACCTGTGCGGGTACGGCGCGCGACGAACCACGCACGGCGGACCGTGAAATTCCCCCAGGAGAGTGACGCGCCGATCTACTGCTGGTCGCGCTGGGTCAGCAGTGCGGCGAGGAGGCCGGGGAAGGCCTTCTCGCATTCCTCATGGCGCAGGGCGTTCATGCGGGAGGTCCCGGCGTAGTACTGGCGGATGAGGCCGGCTTCGCGCAGGACGTGGAAGTGGTGAGTGGCGGTGGACTTGCTGACCGGCAGGTCGATGGCGCCGCAGGCGAGGTCGTGCTCGGCGGCGTACAGCTCCCTGGCGATCCGGCGGCGCACCGGGTCGACCAGGGCCTCCAGCACTTGCTGAAGGCTGATCGTCCGGATGTCCGGATGAGGCGGGGTACGGTCGCGCCCGCTCTGCCGTGCTGCTGCTGCCATCCAGACCTCCCATGCCCTTCATACGACGCACATCGAAGTATGACAGAGGTCGAAGTTTGACGGGCCGAAGTTCGACGGAGGTCGAAGTTTGACAGGCGTCGTACCTTCGGCTTGAGTGGGGCACGGCAGCGCGGGTCGCGCGCTGCCCCATCGAGCGGAGGGGGATGCATGATGACCAGGACGGTGCGATTCCACGAATACGGGGCGCCGGAGGTGCTGCGCCTGGAGGACGTCGAGGTCGGCCGGCCCGGACCGGGTGAGCTGCTGATACGCGTGGACGCGATCGGGCTGAACCGTGCCGAGGTGCTGTTCCGCAGCGGCCGTTACATCGAGCCCGCCCGGGCCTTCCCCGCACGGCTCGGCCTGGAGGCCTCGGGCGTGGTGGAGGCCGTCGGCGACGGCGTGGCCGGATTCGAGGTCGGCCGGCCCGTCAGCGTCGTACCCGCGTTCTCGATGAACGACTACGGCGTCTACGCCGAGCGTGCGATCGTTCCCGCCTCCGCGGTCGTGCACCGTCCCGAAGGGCTGGGCGCGGTCGACGGCGCGGCCGTGTGGATGCCGTACGTGACCGCGTACGGGGCGCTGGTGGAGGTCGGCGGGATGCGCGCCGGGGACGCCGTCGTGCTGACCGCGGCCTCCAGCAGCGTCGGCCTGGCCGCGATCCAGACCGCCCACCGCGTCGGCGCCACGCCCATCGCCACCACCCGCACCCGCGCCAAGAAGGAGGCGCTGCTGAAGGCCGGGGCGGCCGAAGTGATCGTCACGGACGAGGAGGACGTCGCCGAGCGCGTGCTCGAAGTGACCGCGGGGCGCGGCGCCGAGTTCGTCTTCGACGGCGTGGCCGGGCCGGGCGTAACGGACTTGGGCAAGGCGGCCGCCCCGGGCGGCACGCTCCTGCTCTACGGAGCGGTGAGCGGTCAGCCGACTCCGTACCCGGGGTTCGACCTCGGCATGCCCGCCCTGAACATGCGCACCTACACCATGCACGAGACGACCAGGGACCCGGAGCGGCTTCGCCGTGCCCACGCCTTCGTCACCTCGGGGCTGCGCACCGGCGCCCTGCAACCCACCGTGGACCGGACCTTCGGCCTGGACGAGATCGTCGCGGCACACCGGTACCTGGAGGGGGGGAACCAGATCGGCAAGGTCGTCGTCACTGTCGGCCATTGATCCGTCCCCCGGAGGGGACGAACCAAAGGAGGGGCCGAAGCGCTCAGAAAGCCCCCAGGTCGGCGGACACCCAGTGTTCCGGCTGCATGTAGATCAGGAGGTGCTCGCCGAGCTCGGCCCGGTCGTATTCCACGAAGCCGGCGACCTTGTCCGGCGGAAGGTACCGCGCGGCCATCTCCCAGGACCGCTCGCGGCTGTCCGCCGCCGTCCGGGTCACCGGCCCCTCCACCGACACGTAGCGCACCGTGGGCTCGGTTCTCTGCACCATCAGGCTGAAACGCCCGGCGGCACGAATGGCTCGCGCCTTCCGGGAATCGGGCCCGGTGCGTACCCACAGCTCGCCACCGGGCGTGTACTGGTACCAGATGGGAACCGTCAGCGGTGCGCGGTCCGGCCGCTCGGCCACCGACAGCGCACCGATATGAGGTTCCGCCAGGAACTGCTCTCGCTCCCGCATCGACAGCGTCATACGACCGACGATAGCGGCGGGAGCGCGGGACTCAGCCGTTGACGAAGGTGAGGCTGGTCGCGTCGTAGCGGGGGCCCGCGATCTGCTCGGGCGGGGCGGCGGCCTCGACGGCGGCGAGGTCCTCGGGGGACAGCTCCACGGTCAGGGCCGCGAAGTTCTCCTCCAGGTAGCGCTGCCGCCGGGTGCCCGGGATCGGGACCACGTCGTCGCCCCGGTGCTGCACCCAGGCCAGGGCGAGCTGACCGGCGGTGACTCCCTTGGCTTCGGCCAGTTCGTTCAGCTTCGCGACGATCGCCAGGTTCCGCTCCAGGTTGCCGTCGGCGAAACGGGGCTGGCTGCGCCGCATGTCGGTCTGCTCCAGCCCTTCGACGGAGCCGTAGCGGCCGGTCAGGAAGCCGCGGCCGAGCGGGGAGAACGGGACGAGGCCTATGCCGAGTTCCCGGCAGACCGGGGCGGTCTCCGCCTCCAGGTCGCGCGTCCACAGCGACCACTCGCTCTGCAGCGCGGTGATCGGGTGGACGGCGTGCGCACGCCGGATGGTGCTCGCACCGGCCTCGGACAGTCCGAGGTACCGGACCTTCCCCGCCCGCACCAGCTCGGCCATGGCGCCGACGGTCTCCTCGATCGGCACGTGCGGGTCGACGCGGTGCAGGTAGTAGAGGTCGATGTGATCGACTCCGAGCCGGCGCAGCGAAGCCTCGCACGCCTGCCGTACGTAGGCGGCGTCGCCGCGGAGCCGGGTGGGCTCGCCCAGGCGGTTGGCGAACCCGAACTTCGTGGCCAGCACCACCTCGTCGCGGCGCCCGCCGGCGAGGGCGCGTCCGATCAGTTCCTCGTTGTGCCCGGCACCGTAGAAGTCGGAGGTGTCCCAGAAGGTCACCCCGAGGTCGAGAGCGCGGTGCAGGGTCGCGATCGACTGCGTGTCGTCCGACGCGCCGTAGCCGTGGCTCATGCCCATGCAGCCCAGGCCCTGCGCGGAAACCGCCAGCTCGCCCAGATACCGGGTGGGGACGGTGGTCATGCTGCTGCCTCCTGCTCTCGGAAAACCATCTGCCCAGGACGCTAGGTGCTGGAGTGCACTCCAGGGCAAACGGCGGCTGCGGAGTCGCGAAGTCGCGTCCACAGGAATTGAGATGCCGTGCACCACCAGCGAACGTAATGTGCACTCCTGGACATTGACCATTACCTGGTCGTTCATTCGGCCACGGCTTCGGGAGGCTTTGATGGTTGCGGACATGGTCAGGACCTGGGTGGCGGGCTGGGCGCTGTCGCGGCGGACTCCCCCGCCGGTCGGGAAGCCCTGGGGGTACTACATCGAAGTGCCCGGCAACCCCGTCGAGGTGGGCCGTCACGTCCTCCCGGAGACCACGGAGGCACTGGTCCGCAGCGCCGCTGCTTCGGTGACCGTGCCGCGGACGTGGATGAAGATGCCCGCGGAGCCGGAGGAGATAGCGCCGTGGCTTCCGGCGGGCTGGGCGATGGCCTGGGAGGACACCGGGCACCTGATGGCCGCCGACCTCGTCGCCGCATCACCTGTCGTGCCCGCGGGCTACACCACGACCGTCGAGTCCGTAGGGTCCGTCATCCACGTACGCGTGCTGGACGCGTCGGGTGAGCCGGCCGCCATGGGGCAGTCGGCGGTCCTCGGGGAGGCCGCGGTGGTGGACCGGGTGATGACCGCGCAGACCCACCGGCGGCGCGGACTGGGCCGGTTCGTGATGGCCACGCTCGCCGAGCACGCCTTGGCGCGGGGTGCGCGGCTCGGCGTTCTCGGTGCGACCGACGACGGACGCGCGCTGTACGAGACGCTGGGCTGGAAGAAACACACGACACTGGCGGAGTGCGTCTACCGGGCCTGACGTCTGATCGCTGCCCTGTGGTCATACGTCATCGACCCGGCCGGGCATCCCTTCTGCCTGGCCGGAGCCTGCCGGCGTCACCCGTCACTCGTCGCCCGTCACCGTCGCCCCCGCGTCGTGGACCGGCATGACCAGCGTAGTGAAGCTGCCCTGGTCGGCGGAGCGGACGACCACGGGCTCGTACGGCGACGAGATCTCCAGCAGCACGTCGGGGCCCACCCCGGCGTCGAGGGCCGGCAGCAGCACGTACGGGTCGAAGGCGATGCGTACGGGCGGTCCTGTACAGACGGCGGCCGGGGTGGCGGTGACCTGGCCGCGTGACGTGAGGGTGACGCGCTCTCCGTCGGTCCGCAGGGTCAGCGGCCCTTCGGGCCCGGCGGCGGCGACCGCTTCGCCGAGGGCCGCACGGTCGGCGATGACGCGGTGCCGAACGGCCGGCATGTTGTCCAGGATCATCCGGTAGTCCGGGAACGTCCCGTCCGCAGCGGGGAGATCGCGTACGGCAGCAGCGTCACCGTCGCTGCGAAGCCGTACGCCGTGCCCGTTCGCCTCGATCTCGATGCGGAGGTCCGGTACGCGCAGGGCCCAGGACGCGACGTCCTTGAGCGCCGCGGCGTCGACCAGGACGCGGCACGGGTCCCCCTCCGTACTGGCCGGCCGCAGGGCGCGGACCGCCAGGCGGTAGCGGTCCGTGGCGACGAGCCGCATCTCCTGGTGGTCGAGTTCGATCAGGACGCAGCCCAGTACCGGGAACTCCTCGCGTGCCGCAGCGGACGCGACCGCCGGAGCGACCTGGCGTACGGCGCCGGCCAGCTCCGCCCCGTCGACCCTGACCGCGGCAGCGCGCCGCACGCCGCCCGGCAGGTCGCGGAGGATCTCCTCGACCGCCGACCGGGCCGCCGCCGCGGTGTCGCGCGCCCGCCCGGCGTGCGCTTCCAGCACGGCGCGGGCTTCTTCCCGGGTGCCGTCGAGCACCACCGATGCGCCGGTGAGCGGCATCCCGGCTTCCCGCAGCCGCCGGACCAGGACCGCGCGGGGTTCCTGGTCCGCGGCGTAGTAGCGGTAGCCGGTCGTCTCGTCCACGTGGGCGGGGCGCAGCAGGTCGCAGTCGTCGTAGAAACGCAGGGCGCTCGGAGCCAGTCCCACCCGGCGGGCGAAGGCTCCGATGCTCATGAGTGCGTCGGTCTCGTTCATGTCGATCTCGTTCATGCGGGCGATTGTCGGCGTTCAAGCGGCTTGAAGGTCAAACAGCCGCCCGGGTCGTGAACGTCAGAGAACGCCCAGCGCTCTCAAGTCCGCGACGTACTTGTCGATGAATTCCGGCGTCAGGGACGGTATGGCGCCCCCGCCGATGCCCGATCCGGTGACCGCCGCGGTGAACCGGCTCGCCGGCACCATGGAGCTCGTTCTCGGCTCGGTCGGACGGGCGTACGCGCGCATCAGCGGCAGCATCGACAGCCGGCGCTGGTGCTCGGGGAGGCCTCGCAGGGCGGCCTCGAAACGTACGCGCCACTGTTCGTAGTGGTCGAACCGGGTGATCGGGTGGCCGGCGCGGATGAGCCAGTCCACGATCTCGTCGAGTGAGACCCCGTCGTCGTTGGCATTGACGGTGTTGTACGTGACGTGGCCGTCGTGGCTCCGCTCGCTGAGCGACGCGATCGCCGCGGCGGTGAAGTCGACGGGCAGTCCGCTGTAGTGGGCCCGCCGTCGGTTGCCGTCGGCGTCGAGCCGGTGGAAGGAACGCGGTGCCATGCCCGTCGCGACCACGCTGAGGAGCAGGCGCGTGAACCGGTCGGGAAGGTTCAGCTGTCCGGTCAGGCTGCTGTGGGCCAGGATCATGTCGGGGCGGAAGACCGCGACCGGCAGCCCGGTGGCGTCGTGAGCCTCCCTGAGGAGGACCTCGCCGGCCCACTTGCTGGTGGAGTACCCGTTGGCGTCGGAGTCGTTGAGCTGCCGTACCGGAGAAGCGTCACGGACGTCGGCGGTCTCGTCCAGGAACGTTCCGTCGGGCATCATCGCGGCCGCGATGGTGGAGATGTACGCGAACTTCTTCGTCCGGTGAGTGAGGGCGAGCTCGATCAGCTCGGCGGTCGCGGCGACGTTCGGTTCGAACAGCCGGCTGTACGGGAGTACGTGGTTGACGAGTGCCGCGGAGTGCACGATCCGGTCGGTCTCGGCGGCCAGCCGCTCCCAGCTCGCACGGCCGAGGCCCAGCTTCGGCGCGGACACGTCCGCGGCCAGGACATCGAGGTGCCGGGCGGAGACCGCGTCGAACCAGTCGGTCCGCTCCCCGGCGGCGCCGCGCAGGCACTGGAGGACGCGTTCCCGGGCGGCGGCGTCGTCGGCGCCGCGGGCGAGGACGGTCAGCCGCCCGCCGGACGCGGCGGCGCGCTCCAGCCATTCGACCGCCAGGAACCTGCCGAGATAGCCGGTCGCCCCGGTGAGCAGCACGTTCCCGGTCGCCGTTGCGGCCGGGTCCGCCGCGTCCGGAACCTTCGCTTCGGGAACCTTTACTTCCGGTACGTCCCGGGCTCGCGCCGCACGGGCCAGGACCCGCTCGTCGACGAACCGGTCGAGCGTCAGGTCACCCGCCTTCACCTCAGTGGCGCCGCGGCCGTGGACCGAAGCGAACGTGGGCCGGGACGCGGCAGCGGCCGTTCCGGGCGCTGCGGCGAGGTGGTCCGCGATGCCGGCCAGGGTCGACGTGGGGCTCAGGACGGCCTGGACCGGAACCTCGGTGTCGAAGATCTGCTCAAGGACCGTCGAGAAGGTGAGCGCCGACAGGGAGTCGCCGCCCAGTTCGGTGAACGCGGCCTCCGGCATCACCATCGACGCGGGGTAGCCGAGGGTGACCTGGACCGCGGCGAGGACCGCTTCCAGCGGCTCGGCGCTCCGGCCCGCGGTACGCAGCGCCGCGATCCGGCCGGCCCTGCCGTCGGCGATGTCCGCGTACAGCTGCTCCAGTTGTGCGCCGTAGCGCTCCTTGAGTGCGGGCCGCAGGAGCTTGCCGACCCCGGACAGGAGGCCGTTCTCGATCGTGAACGGCTCCGGTTCGAGGATGACGTCGTACGGGACCTCGTACGGGTTGAGGCCCGCCTCCCGGGCGAGCTCCCGCAGGGAGTCGAGGATCGTGGCGCGCGTCGCGGCGTCGTCGCCGCCCGGAGCCGGCTGCCCGCGGCCGGGCCGCGCCCGGTCCAGCTGCTCGTCGTCCGCGACGACCACGGCCAGCAGGAACGCCTGCTCACTGCTGCCGTAGACGTAGATCTGCGAGACGTACGGGCTCGTCGCGTACAGCGCCTCCAGCTTGGACACGGCGACGAACTCTCCCTGGGAGAGCTTCACGACATTGTTGATCCGGTCGACGTAGACCAACCGGTCGGGTGCGATCTCGGCGACGACGTCGCCGGTCTTGTAGTAGCCGTCCTCGTCGAAGGCGCGCGCGGTGACGTCCGGCTGCTTGTAGTAACCCTGCACCAGGCCGACCGACTTCAGGCGCAGTTCGCCCCGCGGGTACGGCTTGTCGGTCGCGAAGTAGCCGAGCTCCGGTACGTCCACCAGCCGGTAGTCGATCACCGGCGGGCGGCGTACCTGCTGGTCGACGACGACCGGCCGGGTCGTCTCCGTCGAGCCGTAGCAGTCGACGACCTTCGTGCCGAGGACCTCCGCCATGAAGGTGTGCATCTGCGACGAGAGCGGAGCGCTGCCGCACAAGGCGCTGACGATCCGGCCGCCGAGCATGTCGTCGCGGACGCGGGTGCGGGCGGCCGCCTCGGCGTCCGCCCGGGTGATGCCGGTACGGGAGAGGCGGTCGGTTTCGAGGAGGTACCGCTGGTGGACCATGTCGCAGATCCTCGGCACCAGGCTCAGCACGGTGGGGCGCGCCAGACCGATGTCCTCGAAGAGCGTCGACATGTCGCTGCGGGCCGCGAAGTAACCGGTGCCGCCGGAGGCGAGGCCGGAGATCAGCCGGGCGCGGCCGTTGACGTGGCTCATGGGCATGTAGTGCAGGACGATCACCGGCACGGGCCTGCCGGTGCCTGGTGCGGCGTTCGGCATGCCTGCGCGGCTGTTCTGCCACATCCTTGTGATCATGGATGCGGTGTACATGGCGCCCTTGGGCGCGCCGGTGCTTCCGGAGGTGTAGATCAGGCCGACCAGGCGGTCCGGGTCGCCGTCGTCACGGGGTTCGAGCGCGGGCAGCTGTCCGCCGCGGGCCAGTTCCTCCTGGAGCGGCACGACCGGGGCGCGCCCGTTCAGCTTGCCGGCGGCGGTTCGCAGCGCCTCGCGGTGGTCGTCCACGCGCGGGTCGTAGTCGAAGACGACGAGGCGTTCGACGGAGTCGGAGGTCAGGACGGCGTCGACCGCGGCGTCGAGCGACGCGAGGTCGACGGCGAGGATCCGCGGTTCCGTCTCGGTGAGGATGGGGGCCAGCCGTGCCGCGGACCATCCCGTGGGCAGCGGCACCGACACCGACCCCAGGTACATGCAGGCCAGGTCGATGGTGGCGTAGTCGACGCTGGTGAAGCCGAGGACTCCGATGAAGTCGCCGGCGCGCAGGCCGCCCGGTACGGCCTCGGCCCAGGCGGCGGCGAGACGGCGCACCCGCTGCCACAGTTCGGCGTAGGACAGGGTCTCGAAGTGCGGGAGGAGACTGACGGTGCGGCGGCCGGTGGCGGGGTCTTCGACGAGGCGCTCGGCTCTGCGCCCGAGCGCCGGCCGGTCGGCGTAGCCGGTCATGGCGGCCGCGATCGTTCCCATGAGGCTGCCGTCGGCGCGGTGAACGGCCTCGGCGACGGCGGGCGCGGGGACGGCGCGGGCGAATTCGGGGTCGTCGGTGTGGAGTGCTTCGATGCGGGCGGAGATGCTGTGGCTGGGGCGGGGGGTGGTGGGGTGCGCTGTTTCGTGGACTGTGTGGTGCTCGGTGTTGTGCTCGTTCATGAATGCCCTCCATTGGTGATGGGGCCGGTGCGCTCGGGCACCGGGACACGAACTTCGCGAAGGCCCGGCTTCTTGCTACGTGGTCCGCGGGGACGTTTTGGATGTCCCGGACGTCCGAGCGGCCAGCTTCCGGCCGGCGAGGACGATGGCCGCCGCCATCAGCAGGTAGGCCACGACGGCCGCGAGCGCCGGCGCGACGATGCCGTCCCCGGACTGAAGCCCGCCGAGCAGGGCGATGCCGATCGTGGTTCCCGACTGCCGGGCGGCCGACAGCAGTCCGCTGGCGATGGCGGAGCGGTGCGGCGGGGCCGTCGCCATGACCAGGGAGATCTGGGGCACGGTCGCGAGGCCGAAGCCCAGGCCGATGAAGACGAGCCCGATGCAGGTGCCGATCGGTGCGTCGCCGCCCAGGACGGTCAGCAGCACGCCGCCGCCCAGCGTCAGGACCGCAGCGGTGGTCAGGACGCGCAAGGGACTGTGCTTGGCGTTGACGCGCCCGGCGACCAGGGGCATGAACGTGATCGGCAGCGCGGAGGGCAGGAAGCACAGTCCGGTGGCGACGGGGCCGTAGCCGCGCACCTGCTGGAGGTAGACGCTGATGGAGAAGACCAGCCCGTAGTAGCCGAGGAAGAGCAGCAGGCCCACCATGACGAACCCGCCGAATCCCGGGGCCCGGCGCAGGTCCTTCGGAATCATGGGGAAGGCGTACGTGCGCTGTCTGACGACGAAGGCGGCGAGCGCGACGAGCGCGGTCGCGTACGCCGCGACGGGGAGCGGCCGGGTCCAGCCTGTTTCGCGCCCTTCGGTGAGCGCCAGGGCGACGCTCGCGAGGAAGACGATGCCGAGGAGCTGGCCCGCGATGTCCTGGGGCTCCTTCTTCGCTTCCGGTTCGCCGTGGGGCATGTGACGTGCCGAGAGCCGGAGGATGGCCAGGACGACGGGTATGTTGATGAGGAAGATGCTTCGCCAGCCGACCGCCGAGACGAGCGCGCCTCCCAGGATGGGACCGAACGCGACCGGGCTTCCGGCGACCGTGGCCCAGATGGCTATGGCTTTGGCGCGCTTGTCCGGGTCCTTGTAGGTGTCGGTGATCAGCACGAGGGTGGCGGGGACGAGCAGCACGGCGCCGAGACCTTGCATGACCCGCGTGGCGACGAGCACGGCACCGTTGGGCGCGACTCCGCACAGCACGGACGCCAGCCCGAAGACGCCGATGCCGAGGCGGAAGGTGGACACGGAACCGAACCGTCCCACCGCCGCGGCACCGGCCAGGACGAGGCTGGCGAGGACGATCACGTACGCGTCGACCACGAGCTGCATCGTCGCCAGGCTCGCGTGCAGGCTGGAACGCATCGCCGGAATGGCGACGTTGACGATGCTGATGTCGATGACGAGCATTCCGTAGCCGAGACAGGCGACCGTCAGGACGCGCCGGGGTCTCACGGGGGCATCTCTCGCGTTCGGCGTGCGGCTGTCGAGACTGGTCGAGTTCGTCATGATGCGGCCATTTCGCAGAGACAGTGGGCCTGTTGATCTTGCTTTGGCAGCGTAGGCAGGTCGGCACGGACGGCGTCAACCACGGGGAAGCATGGAGTCTTCGGCCCGGCGGCATGTGACCGATAAGTTCAATTTGAGGGCGCCTAGCGGATGCCCCTATTCCATTCGGAGGATGATGCTCCATGCGGCGACCGTCCGGCCCACCGCGTGCATGACATAGATTTCCGCCATGAACACCAGCACAACGGACGCCGGCGCCGAATTCATCCGCCTGACCTCCGGCCGTCAGTCCGTCAGCGTCCGCCTCCTGTCGACCGAGCCGGTTCTCGAAGACCTCGGTGTCCGGTACTACGACGCGGAAATCGTCATCAGCAGCGATTTCGTCAATGCCACGCTGCCTTTGGGGTTCGACTCCAACGACCTGGACGAATGGGGCGAGCTCCTCGACGCCACCGCGGAGGTGGACGGCGAGCCGGACGGGGAGGAACCGTTCGCTGCCGACTGGCCGCGTGCGGGCCGTTCGGCCTACCTCCGCTTCATCGCGGACGATCCGTACGTCATCGAGGTGCACGACGCGCCCAGCACCGGCATCGGTGTCTCCGTGCCCGTCGATATGGACGAGGGATGGCCGGCCGAAGCGAAGGAGCGCCTCGCGGCGGTCCGGGCCCTGCTCGGTGGAGCTCGGAGTGCGCTCTCGCCCCGCCACCGGGCGGAATCACTCGTCCATATCGACGCCGTGCCGGGCGGTTGATGTTCAGCAGTCGTAGCGGTACGAGAAGGGCATGCCCGGGCAGGCGCGGCAGACGAAGAAGTACATGCCGCCGAGACCGCCCATGTCCATGCCGTGCCCGATGCCTTCGAAGGCCACGGGATCGGCCTCGGTCCGCCACGACGGCTCCTGGCTGCCGGCCTGGTGCTCGTCGAGGGGCAGCCATCGTCCGTAGGCCGGTTCGGTGGCGGTGACGCTCAGGAGGTGCTCCATGCGCCGTCCGCAGGCGCAGTCGGGCCAGTCAGGCGGCTGGGTCCATCCCGGGTAGCCGCCCACCTTGCTCTGGATGGTGGTGGCCAGGTCGTAGTACGAGGAGCCGAGCTGCTCCTCGATCTCCTCGAAACGTCCGGCCAGGGTCTCAGAGAGCCCCGGCGGCATGTCCCAGTTCGGGTACTCCACCGCCCTGGTCGGTGAGACCGTGCACGGCCGGGGCACGAACTCCTCTTCGTACTCGTACGGCCGCGGAGGATCCGTCAGTATCCCGGCTCCTGCCGCGGCGGTCTCGCGCTCGCTGCGCCAGTACAGCTCCGGTCGCGCGGCCGGCACTTCCCCTTCGTGGATCAACGGGCACCACAGGATCTGCAGGACGTCCCGTCCGGGCGGGAACGGCATCTCGGGAACGTCCCGCGCGTACAACTGCGCGACGGGCACCATCGCCACGGGCTCGGGACCGACGACGTCGACCGGCTTGCGCAGTGGCTTCCAGTGATCCGGCTCGGAGCACTTGGGCCACGGCTCGTCGGCCGGCCACAGCAGCGGGCCGCCGAGGGAGCTGTCGTGCACCCCCGGCGCCCCGCTGCGCGGGTACAGCAAGGTGCTCTGCCGGGCGAGGCCGGACAGCTCGGGTAGGAGCGCCTCCACGTTGCAGGGGGACGGAGGGAGTATGCGGGCCATGATGTGCTGGTGCTCCAGGTGGGGACTGCGCCGTTCGTGCAGTGTCGTTCGGACTTCAGGCTTCGGACTTCAGGCTTCGGGTGGCGTCGTTCCGTAACCCGTCCGCAGCGTGCCGGCTCGTCAGACCGACAGCCGGAAGCCGAGTTCGCCGAAGGAGACGTGGTCGCCCGGGGCCACGCGGACGGAGCCGGCGATGCGCAGGCCGTTGACGTAGGTGCCGTTGCGGGAGCCGAGGTCCGTCAGGCGCCAGCCGTGGTCGAGCCAGCGCAGCTCCGCGTGCCGGCGGGAGACCGTGTCGTCTTCGAGGCGCAGATCGGAGACCGGGGCACGGCCGATGGTCAGCGGCTTCGTGCCGGGTTCGGGGAGCCGGAGGCCGGGGAGCCGTGCGCTCCGCCAGGCGCCGCGCACGCCGGCTCCGAAGGATGACAGGCGGCCCACCACGCGCAGGACGAAGTCCGAGAACCGCCCCCGGGAGGGGAGGTCGGCCATGGCGAGCTCGATCTCGGCGCTGGTGCGGGCGGTCAGGACGAGGTCCATGCGGCGCATGAACGTGTCGTGGGAGAGCCTGCCGTCGCCGGTGCCGTCGCGCAGGACCGCCAGCGCCCTCTCCCGGTCGGCCTCGGAGGGCCGTGTCACGCGCGTACGGAACTCAGGGGACGTCATGAGGGTGATTCTCAGGTTTTCGGACCGCCCTGTCCACAAAATCAAACAGACGCGTGCCTCGGTCAGCGGCGGGACGCCGCGGCGCGCTTCGGCGGTGCGATGCGCACGGGCTTTTCCTCCGGCGCGTTCTCGATGTCGTCGAGCTGGGCGGTGATCGTGCTGCGCAGGTCGTCGTAGTCGTCGAAGCGGTAGTCGTTGAACAAGGTGTAGCCCGTCCACATCAGGTTGGCGCACACCCGGGCCGGCACCCGGCCGGTCCGAGCCCCCATGCCGACGAGCGCCACCGACTGGATGCTGCCCGGCGCCTGCTCGTTCTGCCGGTGTATTGCCTGGAACGCGGCGGCGCACGCCAAGGCCACATTCAGCGTCTCGCTCACGTTCTGCGCGGAATATTCCATCGTGGGCGTCGAGATCAGGAACTTGGGATTGACCGCCCCGGACGATACGCACACCGCGCTGCCCACCGGGAGCCGTCCCTCGAACTCGTCGCGGATCGCGCGCTGTACGCGCAACTGGATACCCGCACCGAGATACCGCTTGATGGCGGCGTCGAGACCACCGTCCATCCGGCCCCGGGAATTGGTCGGGGAAACCCAGGCGTCGACTTCCTCGTCGAGGATCGAACCCTTGCGGATCTCGATCCCGGGCATGCCGGCGAAGGCCGCCCGCCACGCCTCCACCACCTCGGTGTTGATATCGGTCAGCACCACTCGCAGCGGCGGCTGCACACGGTTCTCGGTCATGGTCCACTCCCGTCGGAAGCCGGTCGTTCCAGCGCTCAAGACGTTACCGCGCCCCACTGACAACGCCGCCCTCACCTGCGGTTCGTGACCTCTCGTCATGGTTGGGGGCGGTGTCGGAGGCCGGTGCTAGCCTGCAGCAGGTTTCCGCGGGGCAGGGCCGGAGCGACGTTTCAGGTTCGTCGTCGGGTTCAGGCCCTCGCGGGGCGATTTCACCATTCCTGCCGAACATGTCCCATCGGCGCGTTTTGATATCCGGAGCCTTTCACGATGAACGATTCCCATGTCCCGGCCGAGCCCGACGCCCATGACCCGCTTGCCCTCACCGAGCTCTTCAAGGGCGGCGGTGAGCCGTGGCTTCCGCTGCTGAAGCCGGCTATCGAGGCGCAGCCGGAAGCGGCCTCGTTCATCGGCCCGGACCGGGGCCCGGAAATCGTCCCAGTCCGTGAACTGACCTTCCAGGCGCTCAAGCCCAACCCGCCGCACAAGTGGAAGGTCGTCGCCTTCGGCCAGAATCCGTATCCGCGGCCCGAAAGCGCCACGGGCATCGCGATGTTCGACAACACCTTCCACGACTGGAAGGACAGCCAGTTCGGCCGGGTCGTCAGCATCCGCTGCATCATCAAGGCAGCGGCGATGTGGAAGTACGGCATACCCAAGAAGACCCCGATCGCCGACATCCGTGCGCTGCTCAAGGAGCAGGACACCGTCCAGCCGCCGGAGTGGTTCCAGGCGATGCTCACGCAGGGCGTGCTGCTGCTCAACACGGCGCTGACCGCCAGCAGCTCCGGGGGGCGGGGCGCGGACGCCGCCCTGCACACCGCCTTCTGGCGTCCGGTCGCCGAGCGGATCGTCGAGGAGATTCTCAAGGCCAAGCAGGACGCCGCCGAGGAGGACCGCGGTGTCGTCTTCGCGTGGTGGGGAGCTCACGCGCGCAGCCTGAAGAAGGTCGTCCTCCGGCTTCAGGAGAAGTATCCCGGGGTCGAGGTCCGGCACATCGACCACTCCAACCCCGCGGCGCAGGGCGACATCTTCTGCGACGGCGACCACTTCGCCGTCGTGAACGATGCCCTCGCGTCGCTGGGTGCCGACACGATCGACTGGCTGCCGAGCAAGGGATGGGACAAAGCGGGGGCGGGGGCCGGCGGGGCGGCGGACGGCGGCATCGCCGAGCGCATGGGCGCGTTCATCACGTCCACCATGGAGCTGCACCAGCTCTACCTGGACCGGCTTGCCGGCGTCAAGGACGAGGGCCTTGCGCTGCCCGCGATCACCGGTGTGTCCGACACCCCGCTCATGAGCTTCCGCGACGCCCTCGGCCCGGTCGCCCGGCTGCTGTCCGGTCTCGACCGGCACGTCGGCATGTCGCACGAGTTCGGCAAGAGCCGGGCGGACGACCCGGCCGCGGCCGCCGGCCTGTCCGCCGACGCGATCGCCGCCCTCTACCTCTACACCTGCGAGTCCGCCTTCTACCGGGAGATCAACGCCATTCTGCGTTCCCCGGACCGCTCCAAGGTCGTTCCGTACCTCCCCTACCTGCGGCTGCTGTTCTCGGCCGTGTCGGGACTCCCCGCCCGCAGGGAACCGCTGTGGCGCGGCGTCTCACTGGACCTGCGCGCCCAGTACCCGGTCGGCAAGACCGTGACCTGGTGGGGCGTCTCGTCCTGCACGCCCAAGCTCGGTGTGGCACGGTCGTTCCTCGGCAGCCGCGGCAAGCGGACGCTCTTCGAGGTTCGGCCCGTCCGTGCCGTGGGCATCCAGCGCTTCTCGGCGTTCACCGGTGAGGAGGAGTACATCCTGCTGCCGGGTACGCAGCTCAAGGTGGAGGACGTGAAGGTCGAGCGCAGCGGCCTGTGCACCGTGAAGCTGGCCGAGCTGGAGGAGCAGCCGCTCGTCTCCTGAGCGGGCACCGCCCGTCCGCCGCTCCATTCCTGCGTGGCCCTTCCACTCATTCGGGTGGAAGGGCCACGCAACTCCTCCCCCGCACTGCTTTCCGGTCCTTAGGATCACAGCCGTACACGTCAAGGGCCGCCTCACAGCGGACAGGGCGCAGCGGCCTTGCATTCAACCGGCATGGACCACTTCCAGGAATTCTCCGCGCCCGGCCGGGAGAGGCGTCAGAACCTTGAACAACTCTTCGCCGGACGCGGTGATCCTGGCGGATATCGCCGTCATCCTGCTCGCCGGTGTCGCCATCGGCCCGCTGCGCGCGCGGCTCCGGCAGCCGGTCGTCGTCGGTGAGATCGCCGTGGGCCTCCTCCTGGGCCCGAGCCTGCTCGGGCTCCTGCCCGGTGACCTTCCCGGGCTGATCTTCCCACCGCAGGCGCGGCCGCACCTGGCCGCCATCGCCCAAGTGGGGATCGTCCTCTTCATGTTCGTCACCGGCTGGGAACTGGACTTCCGTCCCCTGCACGGCCGTCTGCGTGCCGTCCTCGCCCTCACGACGGCGTCCCTGGCCGTGCCCTTCACCTTGGCGGTCGCGGTCTGCGCGGTGCTGCTCGTCCAACGTCCTGCCGTCACTTCCCCGGGCACGCCGGCCGGTGTCTTCGTCGTCTTCATGGGGATCGTCCTGACCATGGGCGCGCTGTCCGTCCTCGCCCGCATCATCAAGGAGAACGGCCTGCACAAGAGCCGCGCGGGCACCTTGGCCATCGCCTGCGGGGCCCTCACCGAAGCCGTCGTCTGGTGTGCCCTGGCCGCGCTGCTCACCACGGTCCGGGGCCACGGCCCGGCGCACGGCCTGCAGTCTCTGGTGCAGGTCCTGCTCTACGCGCTCGCCATGGCCTGCGGGGTCCGTCCGCTGCTGCACCGGTTCCTGCACTGGTACGCCCACCGATACACGCACCGGTTCGCGCAGAGCGGCAGGCAGGGCGGCGGGCACCCGCTCCTGCCCGTCATGGTGATCAGCAGCGGAGTCCTGCTCTCGTCCTTCGCCACCGCATGGACCGGGATCCACGCGGTGCTGGGCGCCTTCGCCTTCGGCCTGGCCATGCCCCGCGATCTCGCCCCGGAGCTGCGCCTGTCCCTCGAAGCCCCGTTCCAGCACACCGGCGCGCTGCTCATTCCCGTCTTCTTCGCCCTCACGGGACTCTCCGTCGACGTCACCGGGCTGGGGCCCGCAGGCGCGATCGAGCTCGCTGCCTTCCTCTTCGTGGGCTGCGCCGGGAAATACGCCGGAACGCTGTCCGGAGCCCGTCTGACCGGCCTTCCCTCGCGGGAAGCCTCCGTGCTGGGCGTTCTCCTCAACACCAGAGGGCTCAGCGAGGTCATCATGCTCACCATCGGGCGCGATGCGGGAATCATCTCCGGCGAAGTCTTCACGGCAATGCTGCTGACCGCGCTCTTGGCCACGGCATCCGTCAATCCCCTGGTACGCGCCCTCACCACGGAATCCTCTGCCGGGCGTCCCTCTCTGCTTCCCCGAGCCGTTCCGAAGCAGCCGGTGAACGCCGGCGATGAGCGGATTACGCGAACGCCTCCGGACGAACCGGCCCGTTGAGCTGAACGGAATACCGCCATTTCTCCTGTGACACCCGTCTGATCCGGACGGATCCGGCCTCGGAGGACGCGTCTTTGTTCACCCCGGAGGCCCCGTGGACCACAGTGGCACACACGTACACCCTGCACACTGCCGCATCTCCACGACTCCGCACCTCCACGCTTCCATACCTCCGCGCTTCCGCGCTTCCACCACGAAGGGAATGACCACATGACGAGGTATCAGCAGCCCGCTCCCCTCTCCTTCACCGCCGACCGGCTCGCAGGCCGGGTGATCCTGGTGACCGGGGCGTCGAGCGGCATCGGCGCAGCCGCCGTCCGCCGGTTCGCCGCCGAGGGCGCGCTCGTGGCGGCCGCGGCCCGCCGCGAGGACCGGCTCACCGCCCTGGCCCGTGACCTCAAGCGAGAGGGGCACGACGTACTGCCCCTGCGGTGCGACGTGACGGACGAGCGTTCCGTGGCAACGGCTGTGGAGGAGACGGTACGCGTCTTCGGCCGGCTCGACGGCGCGTTCAACAACGCCGGGGTGCCGGGCGCGGGCAGGCGGCTGCACGAAGTGGACACGGCCCACTTCGACAAGGTCGTCGCAACGCATCTGCGCGGGACGTTCCTGTCGATGAAATACGAGGTCCCGGCCATACTGGACCACGCCGGCGGCGGCTCGATCGTGCTCTGCTCGTCGACCGCCGGGCTCGCGGGCAGCGCTTACGCGAGCGACTATTCGGCCGCCAAGTTCGCCCTCACCGGGCTCGTGAAGAGCGCGGCCCTGGAGTACGCACGCGACGGCATCCGCATCAATGCCGTCGCTCCGGGCCTCACCCGCTCGGAAATGCTGGACAGCTGGCTGACGACCGATGAGGCACGTGCCGAACAAGCCTCGCACTTCCCGCTGAACGGCATAGCGGACCCGGACGACATGGCGCGCGCCGCGCTCTTCCTGCTGTCCGACGAGTCCCGGTGGACCACCGGCAGCGTCCTGGCCTGCGACGGCGGTCTCACGGCGGGCCGGTAGCCGGCAGCCCGCAGCCGACGGCCGGCAGCCCACACAGCCACCGTCCGCTGCGCTGCGCCGCGCATATCAGAGCCGCGGCGGTGGCCGGGGCCCCGGGGCCGGTGCCGGGAATTCCCGTTTGGCCTACTTCGGTGTTTGTCCTCTGCATGGACGGCAACGCGATGTGGGAATCCTCCGTCACTGCGAAAGGGGCCCACGGTGGTCGCCGTCGCTCTGCTCCTGCCCCCTTTGATGTTGTGCGTAGTGCTCGCACTGGGCCGCTACGAGGAACGCGTGCTGAACGACCCTGCGAAGGGACGCCCCGCGCAGCGCCCGCAGCCGGCACGGCCCGTACAGCCGGCACAACCTGCCCACTCCACCCCGTCCGCCCCGTCCGCCCGGCCCGCACTGTCCGTACAAGCCGAGGAGCCCGCACAGACCGGGCAGTCTTCCCAGCGCCGTCGTTCCCTGAAAGCCGTGCCCGATCTCGTACGCCGGAGGCCGGCCCCGGCCGGTCCGCTCGCGAAGGGCGCCGGTCCCTTCGCCAATCCCTTCGCCAAGGGCAGGGGCAAGCACGCGGCCTGAACCGGCTCTGTCAGGGGGCGCAGGGCGGGAGGTCGCACACGGCGATGCCCGGCTCCAGGAGGCTGCCGAGTATGAGGGTGCCCTCGTGTTCGTACACGCTGGTGACCATGCGGTAGCCGGTGCCGTGCCGTCCCAGGTCGTGGGTGACGCGACCGCCGGGGCCGATGCCCATGACGCGTGCGACGCGTCGCGCCGGCGGGTGCACGTGGACCGCCGCGGCGGCCGCCGCGCGCCGCACCGCCGCCGGGGCGCGGTGGAACTGGTCGAGGGGCGCCGTCCGTGGTGCGGCGAGGGCGGTCCAGATGGTCCCGGTGGCGCTGCGGGAGAGGTTGTCCGGGAAGCCCGGCAGGTCGCCGATCAGGGTGTCCCGCACGCCTGACCGGGGCCCGGTGAGCCAGAGCCGGGTGAGGCGGTACGCGCCGGTTTCGGCCACGGCGACGTAGGACTCGTCGGCCGCCAGGACGACGCCGTTCGCGAACTGCAGGTCGTCGAGGAGCACTTCGGTCTCGCCGCCCGGCCGGAGACGCATCAGCCGGCCGGTGCCGGAGTGTTCCACGATGTCGGCCTGCCAGTGGCGCAGCCCGTACCGGAGGCTGGCGGCGGTGAAATAGAGGGTGCCGTCCGCGGCGGCGGTCACGTTGCTGCAGAACCGCAGGGGCACGCCCGCCACCGAATCCACGAGCACTTCCGGTTCGCCTCCGGCCCCTGGAGTGACGCGCAGCAGCCCCCGTTCGGCGTCGCAGACGAGCAGCCTGCCGTCGGGCAGCGCCTCCAGGCCGAGTGGCCTGCCGCCCGTCCGGGCGATCTCCTCGACCCGGGCTCCGCCGCGCGGGCCGGGCAGGGTGATGCGCCGGATCAGGCCGTCGCCGGTGCCGGTGAGCACTCGTCCGGCGGAGTCCACGACGACGTCCTCGGGCCCTGGCCCTCCGATGCGGAGCATGCGCAGGGGAGGCAGCGGCCGGGGCTCCGTGCGGCGGGCGGGAGCGGGGGTGCGCCTCATGAGGCAGTGGCCCGGCGCCGGGCGCGCAGGCACCGGGAGAGTTCCTCGGCGTACGGGAGGATCACTCCGGCGCAGATCACCGCGCCGAGGCCGGCGAGGTACTTCGCGGGCAGGGGCCTGTCCTTGGGCAGGAGCGCCCAGTCGTGAGGGCCGCGGCCGCCGCGCAGGGCCGCTCGGACCTCGTCGGCGTGCAGGCACGCCGTGAACGCCATCGCCGACAGCGGCAGCACCTCCAGGAAGCTGTGGATGTGCTGCTCCAAGGGGCGTACTTCGCGCTCCGCCGTGGCCAGGCTCACGTCGTAGAGGGCGGTGGCGCCGTGGGCGACAGCCGCTCCTCCCATCACGGAGAGGACGAGCGGGTTGATCCTGGCCAGGAGTCCCATGGCGACGGGGATGCCGGCCTCGGTCATCATCAGCGCGTGGACGGCGGACTCCTTGAGACCGCTCGTGTGCTCGATGCGCGTCTTCTTGTGCATCCACCAGTCCGAGACCGCGGGCACCACCCACAGCGGGAGCACCCCGTACAGCAGGAACCGCCGGTTGGTGTCCTCCACGGCGGTGGAGCGGGCGGGGATGGTGAGGTCGCGCCCGTGGCGCCAGCGCTGCCAGGAGCGGACGAAGGACGTGCCGGAGCGAGCCATGAATACCTCCGGGGCGTGTGGGGCGTACGGGGGTTATGGAGGGAACATGCATACGGGCAGGTAGTCACATCTACCCCCTTCTCCTCAGCCATGCAGCCGACGCGGGAAAACGGCCGAACAACAGTGCCCGCGAGAGTGGAGCGGCCTCGGAACAGCCTTGGAACAGCCTCAGAACGGCTTGGAACAGCCCTGGAGCCGCCGTGGAGCCGTTTTGGCCCTTCCGGGTGGTCGCGCCGGGCGCGTGCCGCACCGGCGAGCGTCCACCGGCCGCAGGGGGGCGGGCCGGGACACACTCGTTCCATGGGCACCAGCAACCAGCAGACCGCGGACGCATTGCTGCGCATGTACGGGCAGACGTACGCCGAGGAGGCGGGCATCCGGCTGAAGGACACCCCGCAGCCGCTGTACCGGCTCGCCGTGCTGGCCTGTCTGCTCAGTGCGCGGATCCGGGCGTCCGTCGCGGTCGAGACCGCTCGTTGCCTGGCAGAGGCCGGGATGAAGGATCCGCGGCGGATGGCCGGCGCGACCTGGCAGCAGCGCGTGGACGCGCTGGGCAAGGGCGGCTACCGGCGCTACGACGAGCGCACCGCCACCCAGCTGGGCGACGGGGCGCAGTTGCTGCTCGACCGCTACGGGGGCGACGTCCGTCGGATGCGCGAGGCGGCGGACGGAGATCCGGAGCGGCTGCGGGAGGTGTTGCAGGAGTTGCCGGGGCTCGGGCCGGCGGGCGCGGACATCTTCCTGCGGGAGGTGCAGGGCGTGTGGCCGGAGGTGTATCCGCGCTTCGACGGCAAGGCCGGCGAGGGAGCCGCACGCCTGGGGCTGCCGCGCGATCCCGGTGCGCTGGCACGGCTGGTCCGGCGTGAGGACGCCGCGGCGTTCGCGGCCGCGCTGGTGCGGGCAGCGCTGGACAAAGCGGTCGCCGAAGAGGTGAAGGAAGCCGCCCGGTCCGGGAAGGCGGACTGACTGCCGGTCTACTGGCTGCCGGTCTGCTGACTGCCGGTCTGCTGACTGCCGGTCCGCAGCTGAGGCTCCTCAGTGGCGCGCGCGACGCCGGACCGGCGAGAGGTACGTGCACTCCACCGCGTACGGTCAGCCCCGTTCGCGCAGGGCGTCGAGCCTGCGGCGGGCCGGCCCCAGTGACCGTCCGCGCAGTGCCGCTCCCTCCTGCCGCCAGGGGTCGTGATCGAGGCGGCTGCCGATCGTGGCGACGGTCCAGCGGCCGGGGGTCAGCCCCGGGTCCTCGACCTCGTCCCAGCTCAGCGGGGCGGCCACGGGGGCTCCGGGGCGGGCCCGGACGGCGTACGGCGTGACGGCCGTCTGGGCGTAGGCGTTGCGCTGGATGTCGAGGTAGAGGCGGCCCCGGCGGGCGGCCTTGCGCGGCTCGGTGGTCAGCCCGGCCGGGTTGCGGGACGCGAGGACGTCCGCCAGGTCACGGGCGAAGGCGCGGACGTCATCGAACGGCGCACGCCGGTCCAGGGGGACCAGGACGTGCAGCCCGCGCGAGCCGGTGGACATGACCACGGAGGGCAGCCGGAGCTCGTCCAGCAGCTCCCGCAGCAGCAGGGCGGCTTCGCGTACGGGGGTGAAGTCGTCGCGTACGGCGGCGGAGTCCCTTCCAGCGGCCGAGTCCTTTCCGGCGGCCGAGTCCTTTCCGGCGGCGCCCGCCGCACCCGGCGGGTCGAGGTCGACGACCAGCCGGTCGGGGCAGTCCGGGCGGTCGGCGCGGGCGAGCCAGCGGTGCGGCGTGATGCACGCCTGCCCGGCGAGGTACACGAGGGTGGCCGTGTCGTCGCAGATCACGTGGGTGACCGTCCCGCCCTCCTTGGCCAGCTCCGCGCGGTGCACCCAGTCCGGGAAGTAGCCAGGAACGTCCTTCTGCATGAAGCACGCGTCCCCGGTCCCGTCGGGGCAGCGCTCCAGCATCAGCGGCCGCCCGCGCAGGTGCGGCAGCATCCGGTGGGCGACCGTGCGGTAGTAGTCGGCGAGGCCCGCCTTGGTGAGGGCGCCGGCGCCGGATCCCTCACCGCTCGCCGGGTCGGCGGGGCTCGCGGGGAGGAGCACCTTGCCGGGGCGGCCGATCTCCACGGTGCGGCGGCCGCTACGGATCTTCATGACGTTTACGGATCTTCATGACGTTCGTTCGCCTTCCCTCGGGCTGCTCACGCCCGGTCAGCCGGATTCCGCTTGTGCGACCTGCCGCAGCGTGCGCCCCGTACGAGCCGAGCGGGCCCGTACGGGGTCGGGTGAGCCGTGGGCAGCGGCCGCGTGCTTGTCCTTCCGCTTGACGAGCACCCACGCCTCGCCGCGGCCGCCGTGGCCCTCGCGGATACGGGTGAGCGAGTAGCCGCCGTGCAGCTTCCTCCCGTCCATCCAGAACGACACGTGCCCGCGCCGCAGGGCCTCCGCCACAGGGACCTCGCTGCCGCCGCGGCCGGTGGTCTCGTTGCGGTAGGTGCCCTCGTCCCAGACGATGACCGTGCCGGCGCCGTAGCCGCCCTCCGCGATCACGCCTTCGAAGGTGCGGTACGCCAGTGGGTGGTCCTCGGTGGGCACGGCCAGCCGCTTCTCCTGCGGGTCCCGGGAAGGGCCCTTGGGGACGGCCCAGGACTTCAGGACGCCGTCCGCCTCCAGCCGGAAGTCGAAGTGCATGGTGGAGGCGTCGTGGATCTGGACCACGAACGAGGGCCGGCCGTCGGCGCGGCTGCGAGTGGGAGTGCGCGCTTCCTTCGCAGCGTTCGGTTCGGCTGTCCTGGTGAAGTCGCGCTTGCGGCGGTATTCGGTGAGCGCCTCGGCGGGTGTCGCTGCCTTGCGGGAGGTCATGTGCTCTTGCCTCTCCCTTCAGGACGCCGTTTTTGAGGCTCTTCAGGGCTCACCCGGCTCAGGACTCACCGTGCTCAGGACTCACCGTGCCATTCGCGGCGGGCCGTCGCAGGCCCTGGGCCGCCGATCGGGGCGGCTGCTCAGCTCCGGTCGCCCAGCACCTTGCGCACCGCGTCACGGGCGCGGTCCGCCACGGCGGCCGGAGGGCCGAACAGGGCGTTCTTGCCGGCGGTCTCCGTGCCCGGGTGCGGGTGTGTCGGGGCGACGGCTTCCGCCGCGCGCACGGCCTTGGCCAGGGCCTGCAGCCGCGCCGGGTCGCCGGCGTCCAGCAGCCGGGTGAACTCGTACGTCTCCTCGGCCCGCGCGTGGGCGCGCACGGAGTCGCGGAGCGTGATGAACTCCTCGACGAAGGCGGGCCCGTCGGGGTCCATGTGCTCCAGCCGCTTCAGGGTCCGCTTGGCCTCGTCCTCCTCCTTGAGCCGGTCCGCGACCACGTGCTCGCCGCCCTCGGTGGCCCGCCGGGCGTAGGGGTGGACGACCTGCTCCTCGGCCGTCTCGTGCACCGCGAGCAGGTGGACGAGACGCCGGAAGGCATGCCGCCGCTCCTCTCCGGTGCGCTCCAGCACTTCGTCGAGCAGGGACCGGATCTCGGCGTGCTGATTCATCAGCAGCGCCACGACGTCAATGCTCTCCGGCCGCTGGCCGGCCGTGTCCGGGTACCCCATGGTGTCCTCCTCGGGGTTGTCGGTCTCGTACGTCCTTGTACGTCGGCACGGTTCTGCGGTTACCCCGGCGGCCGGCCCTGACACCACGGCCCCGGCATTAAGGAAGGGATCGTTCCGGCAGCGGCCGGGCCTGCCGGCAGCTCCCAGGACCGTCTGCCTGCGGCTGCGGCTGCGGCTGTCAGGCCTGCCGGCCGAGTCCGCTCCAGAACTCCGACACGTCCGCCCAAGGGAACAGCGGACCGGGGTCGATGCGGCGGCGCACCTTGACCTCGGGGCGGTCCGCGGCCGGGACCAGGGCGGTGTCGAGATCGCTGTGCCGGTACAGGTCACTCAGCCGCGGGCACGCGCCGCGGAGTGTCCTCAACACGTCCTTGAGGGCTTGCACCTGTGCGGGCGGGAACGGCTCGGCCGGGGTCTGGTGACCGGCGTCGAACCACCGGGGGTAGCGCCCACGGTTGATCAGTTCGATGCCGATCGACGGAGTGTTGTGTCCGGCGACGTGCTGGGCGACGCGTTCGAGCGGGACGAGTTGATGCACCGTGCCGTCCCGGTCGACGTACAGGTGCCCGCAGACTCCGCGGCCGCTCTCGCTCTCCCGCGCCGACTTGTCGGCGACGAGCAACGCCTCTTCGAAGTCGGGGAGTTCGGTGGCGTGCAGCACGACCGTGGTGATGGTGTCGAGGCGTCGTTCGGGCAGCCGGTGGTACCAGGTGACGAGATGGTCGCAGCCGTAAGCTCCCATGAGACCCATGGGATCCGACTCTACGCTTCTGCGTTTCTACGTTCTGGACAGACGCCACAGGAGCGCCGGTGCGCGCCGCCGGTTCATCGGCTTCGCCGACTGGCCGACCGTGGTCGCAGCAGTGCTGCTGCCAGCACGGCCGGGACGGTGAGCAGCAGGGTGAGCTCGACCAGCGACGTGCCGGTGGTCTTCTTCTCGCTGATGGATTTGATGGCGTTTCTGTAGAAGGGACGGCGGGCCGAGGGCGGCTGCGGGGCCGTCGTCGAAGGCGGCCGGGACGGGGCTGGGGCCGGAGTGGGCGCAGAGGCAGGT
>NZ_JBPQTW010000061.1:0-31707 GCF_051386535.1 Streptomyces sp. URMC 127 | reverse complement strand
CCCCCTCCCCGGCGCACTCCCCCGGCTTGCCGTACTCCCGCTCCTCGTCGGAGAAGAGGACGAACCAGCGCAGGGGCACCTGCCAGGTGGCCGTGCGGATCCACGGCCGGGCGTCGGGGTTGCGCTCCTGCCAGCGCTCGTAGTCGGCCTCCGCCTGCCGGCGCACGACCGGCGGCAGCGCCGCGTCCAGGACGGGCGCGGGCAGCCGCTCGGACAGCTCCTCCAGCGCCAGCCAGCCGCGCAGCCGGGTCCGCCAGGGGCAGACGCACAGGACGCCGTCCTGGAAGGTCACGAAGGCGTCGCCGCTCTCGTGCACCGGGACCGGCACCGGCGGGGTGGGCAGCAGATCGGCGAGCGAGCGCCGGAGCTCGTCCTGGGCGCACGGCAGGGTGGTGCGCCGGGCGTAGCGCTCCCAGTGCGTGCGCTCCGGCTCCGGGAAGGCGCCCAGCGGCTCGTAGACCCGCAGGTACGCCGCGTACGGGACAGTCACCGATGACGCCGAGCCCACACGTGCTCCCCTCAAGACGCCGGACACCCCGGGGAGTTGCCGAAGCCTCCCCGTACCGCGCAAATCGTCCCATGGCGCCGCTCCCCGGAGGAGTGATCCTCCGCACGGGACCGGCCCGCCGGCCCGACAGGTCTTACCCTCTTGCCAACCGGCCCTCCACCACCCCCGGAGGGCGACCTCCGCGACATATGGAGTCACCACAGTGACTGACGTACGTCCCACCCCCAAGCACTCCGTGCAGGGGGGACCCCCAGACGCTGACGGCGTGCTGCACACCTTGTTCCGGTCGGACCAGGGCGGCCACGAACAGGTCGTCCTGTGCCAGGACCGCGAGAGCGGCCTCAAGGCAGTGATCGCCATCCACTCCACCGCCCTGGGCGACGCCCTCGGCGGCACGCGCTTCTACCCGTACGCCTCCGAGGAGGCGGCGGTGCAGGACGCCCTCAACCTCTCCCGCGGCATGTCCTACAAGAACGCGCTGGCGGGTCTGGATCACGGTGGCGGAAAGGCCGTGATCATCGGCGATCCCTCTCTGATCAAGACCGAACAACTCCTTCTGGCGTACGGTCGCTTCGTCGCCTCCCTCGGCGGCCGGTACGTCACCGCCTGCGACGTCGGCACCTACGTGCAGGACATGGACGTCGTCGCCCGCGAGTGCCGCTGGACCACCGGCCGCTCCCCCGAGAACGGCGGCGCCGGCGACTCCTCCGTCCTGACCGCCTTCGGTGTCTTCCAGGGCATGCGCGCCGCCGCGCAGACCCAGTGGGGCGAGCCCACCCTGCGCGGCCGCAGAGTCGGCGTCGCGGGCGTCGGCAAGGTCGGCCACCACCTCGTCGAGCACCTGGTGGAGGACGGCGCGGAGGTCGTGATCACCGACGTGCGGACGGAGGCCGTGGAGCGGATCCTGGCCCGCCACCCGCAGGTCACCGCCGTGACGGACGCCGACGTCCTGGTCCGCACGCCGCTCGACGTCTACGCCCCCTGCGCGCTCGGCGGGGCGCTGGACGACGCCACGGTGGCCGCCCTGACCGCGAGCGTCGTCTGCGGCGCGGCCAACAACCAGCTCGCCCACCCCGGCGTCGAGAAGGACCTCGCGGACCGCGGCATCCTCTACGCCCCGGACTATGTGGTGAACGCCGGCGGAGTGATTCAGGTGGCCGACGAACTGCACGGTTTTGATTTCGACCGCGCGAAGGCCAAGGCGAACCAGATTTTCGATACGACTTTGGCCATATTTGATCGCGCCAAGGCGGACGGCATTCCGCCCGCGGCCGCTGCCGACCGGCTGGCGGAGCAGCGCATGGCCGAGGCGCGGGCGCGCGCCGCGGCTGTGCCTACCGCGCGGTAGAACCGTCCGGTAGGCGTGGTACGGGGCGGTTGCGCGAGCGCCGCGTCCGGGTGGCGCGCACGGCGTGGCCGGACCGGCGGTTTCCGGGCCCGCCGGAGCCTCCCCCTAGCGGTCCCTACAGGCCCGTCCGATGAGGTGGTGAGCGAGACATCTCTCACCACCCATCGGCGGGTCGGGACACAAGACACGTTAAAATCGCAGCTGACCAGCGGGGACAGGGCTCCCCTAGGGTTGTGCTGCGTGGCACGTCATGCGGGCGACGTACCGTATGGCCGCGGAAGCAGGTACCGTTGAAGCCCTACAGGCCGGATCCCTCCACGGGGGTCCGCTCTGACTCATGAACGTGAACGCGTGTCAAGACTCTGGGGCCGTCGAGCCCCGTCATTGAGGGGGTCGAGCCATGGGGCGCGGCCGGGCCAAGGCCAAGCAGACAAAGGTCGCCCGCCAGCTGAAGTACAACAGCGGCGGGACCGACCTCTCACGTCTGGCCAATGAGCTGGGCGCATCGCCGACGAAGCAGCCGCCGAACAGCGAGCCGCTCGACGATGAGCTGGATGACGACCCGTACGCCCAGTACGCGAGTCGTTACAACGACGAAGAGGACGAGGACGAGCAGACGCCGTCCGACCCGTCCTACCGTCGCCGCGCTTGACGCTGTAACTCCCACTGACCCGGTTCGAGGTTTTTCCTCGGACCGGGTTCTGTGCTGCCCGGGGCACTGCGGACGAGCCGCGCACCGCTTGGGGCTCCACCAGGACCTTCCGGTCCCGGCGGCGGCCCCCGTGCAGCGTCGGCTCAGGTCCGCTCACCTGTGCTCCCGGCAGGGCCTCAGCCGGCGTAGTCGCCGGTCAGCGCCACGGCCTCCGTGCGGTCGCCGCGATCGGTGATGCCACCGGCGACCCATGCGTCCACTCCGCGGTCGGCGAGGGTCGCGAGGGCCACGTCCACGGACTGCGGCGGCACGACCGCCATCATGCCGACGCCCATGTTCAGCGTCTTCTCCAGCTCCGGCCGCTCGACGCCGCCGAGCTCGCCCACGGTGCCGAAGACCGCACCCGGCGTCCACGTCGACCGGTCGACCGTCGCGTGGAGGTGGTCCGGGATCACGCGGGCCAGGTTGTTCGCGAGGCCGCCGCCCGTGATGTGCGAGAAGGCGTGGACCTCGGCCGTACGGGTGAGGGCCAGGCAGTCCAGCGAGTAGATCCGGGTGGGCTCCAGCAGCTCCTCGCCGAGGGTGCGGCCGAACTCCGGAACCTCCCGGTCCAGCTCCCAGCCGGCCCGCTCGAAGAGCACATGGCGGACCAGCGAGTACCCGTTCGAGTGAAGTCCGGAGGAGGCCATCGCGATGACGACGTCACCCGTACGGATGCGATCGGCGCCCAGCAGGCGGTCGGCCTCGACCACGCCGGTGCCCGCGCCGGCCACGTCGAACTCGTCCGCGCCGAGGAGGCCCGGGTGCTCGGCGGTCTCGCCGCCGACGAGCGCGCAGCCCGCGAGCACACAGCCCTCGGCGATGCCCTTCACGATCGCGGCCACGCGCTCGGGGTAGACCTTGCCGACGCAGATGTAGTCGGTCATGAAGAGCGGCTCGGCGCCGCAGACGACCAGGTCGTCCACGACCATGCCGACGAGGTCGTGCCCGATGGTGTCGTAGACGCCCATGCGGCGGGCGATGTCGACCTTCGTGCCGACGCCGTCCGTGGCGGACGCCAGGAGGGGCCGCTCGTACCGCTTGAGCGCACTGGCGTCGAAGAGCCCCGCGAAGCCGCCGAGGCCACCGACGACCTCGGGGCGGGTGGCCTTCTTCACCCACTTCTTCATGAGCTCGACGGCGTGGTCGCCCGCTTCGATGTCGACGCCCGCGCTCGCGTAGCTGGCACCGGAGCCCGCGTGCGGAGCACGCTCAGAAGAACCTGCAGACATGTGTATGAGAGCTTTCGTGTCGTTCGGTACTGCGGAGGCGTGTCACGGACGACGGAGCGCGTCGGCGGCGTCCGCGCCACCGGCCAGCTCGGTCTCCAGGAGCTGCTTGCCGAGCAGCTCGGGGTCGGGGAGCTCCATGGGGTACTCGCCGTCGAAGCAGGCGCGGCACAGGTTCGGCTTGGCGATGGTGGTCGCCTCGATCATGCCGTCGAGGGAGATGTACGCGAGGGAGTCCGCGCCCAGCGAGCGGCCGATCTCCTCGACGCTCATGCCATTGGCTATCAGCTCGGCCCGGGTGGCGAAATCGATGCCGAAGAAACACGGCCATTTCACCGGCGGGGAGGAGATCCGCACGTGCACCTCGGCGGCGCCGGCCTCGCGGAGCATCCGGACGAGCGCGCGCTGGGTATTGCCGCGGACGATGGAATCGTCGACGACGACCAGACGCTTGCCCTTGATGACTTCCTTGAGCGGATTCAGCTTGAGCCGGATGCCGAGCTGGCGGATGGTCTGGCTGGGCTGGATGAAGGTCCGGCCGACATAGGAATTCTTGACCAGGCCGGTGCCGTACGGAATGCCGCTGGCCTCCGCATAACCGACCGCGGCCGGAGTGCCGGATTCCGGAGTCGGTATCACCAGGTCGGCCTCGACCGGTGCCTCGGCGGCGAGCCGGCGTCCCATTTCCACGCGGGAAAGGTAGACGTTGCGGCCGGCGATATCGGTGTCGGGGCGGGCCAGGTACACGTACTCGAAGACGCAGCCCTTGGGGCGGGCCTCGGCGAAGCGGCTGGTGCGCACGCCGTGCTCGTCGATGGCGATGAGCTCACCCGGCTCGACCTCACGGACGAACGAGGCGCCGCAGATGTCCAGGGCGGCCGTCTCGGAGGCGACCACCCAGCCGCGCTCCAGGCGGCCGAGGACCAGCGGGCGGATGCCTTGCGGGTCGCGGGCGGCGTAGAGCGTGTGCTCGTTCATGAAGACGAGGCAGAAGGCGCCCCTGACGTCGGGAAGGACCTTGGCGGCCGCCTCCTCGATGGTCAGCGGCTTGCCGTCGGCGTCGGTCTGGCCCGCGAGCAGGGCCGTGACCAGGTCGGTGTCGTTGGTCGCCGCGACCTGGGTGGCACGGCCGTTCTCCCGGGGGAGGGCGGCGACCATCTCCGCCAGCTCGGCCGTGTTGACCAGGTTGCCGTTGTGACCCAGCGCGATCGAGCCGTGCGCGGTCGCGCGGAAGGTCGGCTGGGCGTTCTCCCACACCGAGGCTCCGGTGGTGGAGTAGCGGGCGTGACCGACCGCGATGTGGCCCTGGAGAGAGCCGAGTGAGGTTTCGTCGAAGACCTGGGAAACCAGTCCCATGTCCTTGAAGACGAGGATCTGGGAGCCGTTGCTCACTGCGATGCCCGCGGACTCCTGTCCACGGTGCTGCAGCGCATACAGCCCGAAATAGGTGAGTTTGGCGACCTCTTCACCCGGAGCCCAGACACCGAAGACGCCGCATGCGTCCTGGGGGCCCTTCTCACCGGGGAGCAGGTCGTGGCTGAGTCGTCCGTCACCACGAGGCACACCTTGAGTCTATGGCAGGAAGGAGGTTCATCCGAACCGGGGACGACCGGTGATGGCTCACACCACGGACAGCCACTCGGCGCGCACAGCGAATCACCTTTGGCGGACGGCGAATCGGCCCTCCGCGATCATTTGTGCATTCCGACAAAGGGGGTTGTGGGAGGGGGCGCGAGGAGAGTCGCCGAGAGAGCCGGGAAGAGCTTCGGAGAGGGCCGGGGAAGGGGGCCGCGGAGAGAGCCGGGAAGAGGGCCGGGGAGGCCCTCCCGGGCGGGGTCACGCGGAGAGCGGGAGGTGCGCGGAGAGATCCGCCCTTTCGCCGCTCGCGCTGACCGCCGCGGCATCCAGGGCGGCGGCCCACTCCGCGCGGCCGGTGGCCAGGCGGATCCAGGTGAGCGGGTCCGTCTCGACCACGTTGGGCGGGGTGCCGCGGGTGTGCCGGGAGCCGGCCACGCACTGGACGACCGCGAACGGCGGGACGCGGACCTCGACGGAGCCGCCCGGAGCCTTGGCGGCGAGCGCGTCGGCGAGCAGGCGGGTGGCGTTGGCCAGAGCCTGCCGGTCGTAGCGGATCTCAGCGCCGAGCGCCGTCGCCAGGTCGTCGGTGCGGACGACCAGCTCCGCACAGCGGGTGACCAGGAAGTCGTCCAGCCGCATGGCGCCTGCGGGCGTGGCGAGCAGGCGGTCCGGCGGGGTGGCGGCGGCGAGGCCGGCGAAACGCTCCGCCGCGGCGTCCAGAAGGGCGGCCGGCGCGGCGTCCGTGTCACTGCGGGCGATCGCCCCGGCGATCCCGGCAGGGGCGGGCGCGGTCGCCCACTCCACGGCGGTGATCTCCCTGGCGGGCGGGGCGGGTTCTTCGATCAGGCGCGCCACGAGGTCCACGCTCAGGGCGATGTGCGCGAGGAGATCGCGGACGGTCCGCTCGCCGCAGCGGGCGGGCAGCGCGAGCCGGGCCTCCTCCAGGCCCGCGGCGGCATCCCGTACGCGGGCGAGCTGCGCGGTGACGGCCGCGCGCAGCTTGGCGGGGTCGTAGCTGCGGGGACGGGGCTTGCGCGGGGCGGGAGGCATGGCTCCGACCCTATTCGGCGGCGCCTTGCCCCGGCCCGGCGGCGCCCTGCCCCGGCCCGGCGGCGCCCTGTCCCTGCCCGGCGGTGCCCTGCGCGGAGGCCGGCGGCAGGCTGCCGTAATCCCCGACGCCGTGCTCGACCAGGGTGAAGGCGCGCTCGGCGAGGGCCACGGCGCCGGGCAGGACCTCCTCCGCCGACTCGCCCGCGAGGAGGCGCCGGTGGTTGTACTCGTGCACGGCGTAGCGGACGCTCATGAGCTGCGCTGCGACGACGGGGGCGAGCTCGGCGTCGGGCCCTTCCGCCGCGGAGGCCAGCTCCTCGGCCAGGAGCGTCTGGGCCTGGCGGACGTATTCGTGGGCGCGGACGAGGAGGGCCGGGGTCTCCTGGATCAGCCGGCGCAGCTGGAGCACGTAGGGGTTGTCGCTCATGCCGACGGACGCGTCGTGCGCGTGGAGCGCATCCATGAACGCCCTGCGGAAGGCGGCGACGGCGGACTCGCCGGGGCGCCTGTCGCGCACCGAGCGGGCGGCGTCGCCGATGTGCTCCCGCATGGGGCCGAGGACCAGATCCTCCTTGGAGGACATGTAGTTGAAGACCGTCATCTTCGAGACCTCGGCGGCCAGGGCGACCTCCGCGACCGAGACCTGGTCGTACCCGCGCTCCAGGAACAGCTTCGCGGCGGTCTTCCACAGAGTGCGCCGGGTCTGGATCTTCTTGCGCTCGCGCAGACTCAGGCCTTCGGTCATGAGACGACTGTACCAGGATGAAATTTTGACCGGGGCGACAAACTAACCCGATCGAAGAATTGACTCGGTACACGTTCGCGGGGCATGGTGAGGGCGCGCCGCTTCCGTCGGCGTTCCACGACCGGCTCGGAGGGGGAAGAAGGGTGCGTTCATCCACAGTGGCGGGGCAGTTGGCCCCGGAGCGGGATCCCGCGGGAGGCGCTGCCGGCGCCGGGGCACCACCGGCTCCCGGCGTGCAGCCCGCCGGGAGCCTCATGACCCCGGGACAGCGCAAGATCGCCTTCGTGGTGTGCCTGACGACGATGCTCCTGGCCGTCCTCGACCAGAACATCGTCTCGGCCGTCACCGTCCCGATCGTCCAGGACCTCGACCCCGCGCACGGCATCGACCGCGTCCCGTGGCTGATCAGCGCCTTCGCCCTCGCCGCGACCGCCGTCCTGCCGCTCTACGGCAAGCTGTGCGACACGCTCGGCGCGCGCAACGTCTTCCTGAGCGCCGTCGCGGCCTTCCTCCTGGGGTCGGCGCTGTGCGGGGCCGCGCAGTCCATGGAGCAGCTCATCGCCTTCCGCGCCGTCCAGGGCGTCGGCGGCGGCGGGCTGATGAGCGTCACCATGGTCGTGATCGCCCAGCTCAAGGCGGGAGCGCCCGCGGAGGGGAAGGACGGCACGGGCAAGGGCGGCGGAGGCAAAGGCGGCGGAGGCAGGGGCGGCGGCGCCGGGATAGGCGGCCTCGTGGCCGGCACGGGCATGGCGCTCGGGCCGCTCCTGGGCGGCGTCCTCGCCGATCACGCCGACTGGCGCTGGGTGTTCTACGTGAACCTGCCCATCGGCCTCGCCGTGCTCGCCGCCGCGGCCGCCGTTCTCAAGCTCCCCCGGCACCGGGGCCCGCGCCACCGGATCGACTTCCTCGGCGCCGGCCTCGCGGCGGCCTTCTCCACGGCCGTGCTGCTCGTCACCGAGTGGGGCGGCAAGGAGTACGCGTGGGGCTCCCCCGCCGTCCTCGGGCTGATCGCGGCGAGCGCGCTGCTGCTCGGCCTGTTCCTGTGGCGGCAGGCCACGGCGGCCGAGCCCGTCCTGCCCCTGTCGCTGTTCAGGATCCCCGTGCTGCGCATCTCGTTCGCGCTGCAGGCGCTGATCGGGACGGCGCTGATGGGCTCGATGATCTACGTGATCATCTATCTGCAGCTCGTGCGCGGCATCGCCGCCACGGACGCCAGCCTGTTCCTGCTCCCGATGGCCGTGGGCATCTCCCTCATCGGCATCGTCACCGCCGGGCTGACGGCGCGCGGCTGGTCGCAGAAGACCTTCGTCGTCACCGGCACGGCCGTCAGCGCGGCGGCGATGGGGATCCTCGCGACCCTCGGCACGGACACGGGCCTGTGGGTCGTCGGCGCGGCGCTGCTGATGCTCGGCCTGGGGTTCGGCCAGCTGCTCGGCCAGCTGATCCAGCTCACGCAGGAGTCCGCGCCGCCCCGCCAGCTCGGCGTGGCCACCACGGGGATCCGCTTCTTCCAGTCCCTGGGCGGCGCGCTGGGCGCCTCCCTCTTCGGCACCGTGCTGGCCCGGGTGTACGAGGCGAAGGGCCCCGGCGGTTCGGCGAGCCGCATCGCCGCGCTCAGCGGGGAGGCGCACACCCAGGCGATACGGGCGTTCGTCTCCTCCGTCGACACGGTGTTCGCGTGTGCCGCCGGAGCGATGGTGCTGGCCCTGCTGCTGGCGATACGCCTGCGCCTGCCCCGGCCCTGACCGGTCCCGCAGGAAACGTCCGACCCCGGTGGCAGGCCCGGCAAGGAGCCGGCCCGCCACCGGGGTCGTCCGGGCGGAACCTACGCGAGCAGCGCCGGGATCGTGGCCTCGTGGGCCTCGCGCAGCTCGGCCAGCGGGATGCTGAACTGCCCCTGGACCTCGATCGCTTCGCCGTCGACCACACCGATCCGGGTCGCGGGCAGGCCCCGCGCTCCGCACATGTCGGTGAACCGCAGCTCCTCGCTCCGCGGGACCGCGACGACCGCGCGGCCGGCGGACTCGGAGAAGAGGAGGACGAAGGGGTCGATGCCGTCGGGCACGACGATCCGGGCGCCCTTGCCGCCGCGCAGGCACGACTCGGCGAGGGCCTGGATCAGACCGCCGTCGGAGAGGTCGTGCGCGGCGTCGATCATGCCGTCGCGCGAGGCCGAGATCAGGATCTCGCCGAGCAGCTTCTCGCGGTCCAGGTCCACGGCCGGCGGCAGGCCGCCGAGGTGGTCGTGGACGACCTGGGACCAGGCCGAGCCGCCCAGCTCCTCCTTGGTGTCACCCAGCAGGTAGAGCAGGTGGCCCTCGTCGGAGAAGGCGATCGGCGTCCGGCGGTTGACGTCGTCGATGACGCCGAGCACCGCGACCACGGGGGTCGGGTGGATGGCCGTCTCGCCCGTCTGGTTGTAGAGCGAGACGTTGCCGCCGGTGACCGGGGTGCCCAGGGCCAGGCAGCCGTCGGCCAGGCCGCGCGTGGCCTCAGCGAACTGCCACATGACGGCCGGGTCCTCCGGCGAGCCGAAGTTCAGGCAGTTGGAGATCGCCAGCGGGCGGGCACCGGTGGCGGCCACGTTGCGGTACGACTCGGCGAGCGCGAGCTGCGCGCCCGTGTACGGGTCGAGCTTGGCGTAGCGGCCGTTGCCGTCCGTGGCGACGGCGACACCGAGGTTGGTGTCCTCGTCGATGCGGACCATGCCGGAGTCCTCCGGCTGCGCGAGGACGGTGTTGCCCTGCACGAACCGGTCGTACTGGTCCGTGATCCACGACTTGGACGCCTGGTTCGGCGAGGAGATCACCTTCAGGACCTGCTCGCGCAGCTCCTCGGCGCTCGCGGGGCGGGGCAGCTTGTTGGCGTCGTCGGCCTGGAGGGCGTCCTGCCAGTCCGGGCGGGCGTACGGGCGCTCGTAGACCGGGCCCTCGTGGGCGACGGTGCGCGGCGGCACGTCCACGATCTGCTCGCCGTGCCAGAAGATCTCCAGCCGCTCGCCGTCGGTCACCTCGCCGATGACGGTGGCGATGACGTCCCACTTCTCGCAGATCTCCAGGAAGCGGTCGACCTTGCCGGGCTCGACGATCGCGCACATGCGCTCCTGCGACTCGCTCATGAGGATCTCCTCGGGCGAGAGCGTCGCGTCGCGCAGCGGCACCCGGTCCAGCTCGACGCGCATGCCGCCGGAGCCGGCGCTGGCCAGCTCGCTGGTGGCGCAGGACAGGCCGGCGCCGCCGAGGTCCTGGATGCCGTCGACCAGGTCCTCGCGGAAGATCTCCAGGGTGCACTCGATGAGGAGCTTCTCCTGGAAGGGGTCGCCCACCTGGACGGCGGGGCGCTTCGCGGGCTTGCTGTCGTCGAAGGTCTCCGAGGCCAGGACGGACACGCCGCCGATGCCGTCGCCGCCCGTGCGGGCGCCGTAGAGGATGACCTTGTTGCCGGCGCCGGAAGCCTTGGCGAGGTGGATGTCCTCGTGCTTCATCACGCCCACGCACAGGGCGTTGACCAGCGGGTTGCCCTGGTAGCAGGCGTCGAAGACGACCTCGCCGCCGATGTTGGGCAGGCCCAGGCAGTTGCCGTAACCGCCGATGCCCGCGACGACGCCCGGCAGGACGCGCTTGGTGTCGGGGTGGTCGGCGGCGCCGAAGCGCAGCGGGTCCATGACGGCGACCGGGCGGGCACCCATCGCGAGGATGTCGCGGACGATGCCGCCGACGCCGGTGGCCGCGCCCTGGTAGGGCTCGATGTACGAGGGGTGGTTGTGCGACTCGACCTTGAAGGTGACCGCGTAGCCCTGGCCGACGTCGACGACGCCGGCGTTCTCGCCGATGCCGACGAGGAGGGCGTCGTTCTCCGGGGCCTTCTCGCCGAACTGGCGGAGGTGGACCTTGCTGCTCTTGTACGAGCAGTGCTCGGACCACATGACGGAGTACATCGCGAGCTCGGCACCGGTGGGCCGGCGGCCGAGGATGCCGCGGATGCGCTCGTACTCGTCCTGCTTCAGACCGAGTTCGGCCCAGGGCTGGTCGACGTCGGGGGTCTCGTTGGCGTGCTTGACGGTGTCGAGAGTCATGCGTTGACCAGCTTCTTCAAGATCGAGGTGAAGAATCCGAGCCCGTCCGTGCGGCCCGTGCCGACCAGGGGCTCGACGGCGTGCTCGGGGTGCGGCATCAGGCCGACGACGTTGCCGGCGGCGTTGGTGATGCCCGCGATGTCGCGGAGCGAGCCGTTGGGGTTCCCGTCGAGGTAGCGGAAGGCGACGCGGCCCTCCGCCTCCAGCTCGTCGAGGGTGCGCTCGTCGGCCACGTAGCGGCCGTCGATGTTCTTCAGCGGGATGGAGATCTCCTGCCCCGCCTCGTAGTCGGACGTCCAGGCGGTGTCCGCGTTCTCCACCCGCAGCTTCTGCTCGCGGCAGATGAAGTGCAGGTGGTTGTTGCGCAGCATCGCGCCGGGCAGCAGGTGGGTCTCGGTGAGCACCTGGAAGCCGTTGCAGATGCCGAGGACGGGCATGCCGCCCCGGGCCTGTTCGATGACGGTCTCCATGACCGGCGAGAAGCGGGAGATGGCGCCCGCCCGCAGATAGTCGCCGTAGGAGAAACCGCCGGGCAGGACCACGGCGTCCACCTGCTGGAGGTCCTTGTCGCGGTGCCAGAGCGGCACGGGCTCGAGCCCGGCGATCCGGACGGCGCGCTGGGTGTCGCGGTCGTCCAGGGTGCCGGGGAAGGTGATGACTCCTACGCGTGCGGTCACGAGTCGACCCGCACGGTGAAGTTCTCGATCACGGTGTTGGCGAGAAACGTTTCCGCCATCTCGTGGATTCGGGCGAGGGCGGCGTCGTCGACCGGTCCCTCCACCTCGAGTTCAAAGCGCTTGCCCTGACGGACGTCGGCGATCCCCTCGAAACCCAGGCGAGGCAGCGCGCGCTGCACCGCCTGCCCCTGCGGGTCGAGGATCTCCGGCTTGAGCATGACGTCGACTACGACGCGTGCCACTGGCACTCCCGGTGTGTGGTGCGTGAGCTGAAGCGGTACGGCCAGAGTACAGTCCCGAAAAATCTACGCGCATAGATATGCTGGACCTCCTGTCACGTTTACGCATCGACGCCCGGGACCCCCTGGAAAAATCCCGGGAAAAACGTACGGTCCTGATTGCGAAGAGGGGCACGGACGGAATTAACTGGGCTTCACTTTGCAATGCCCTTCGTTGTACAAATGAATAACCATTGACCAGGAACGGATCCGGAACATCCGGAACCAGTGCATCTGCGCAGTTCACCGCACGGATGCCCGCCGAAAGGACCGATATTCGTGGCACAGCGCGTAGTGGTCACACTCTCCGACGACATCGACGGCGGGGAAGCCGCGGAGACGGTTACCTTCGGCCTCGACGGCAAGTCGTACGAGATCGACCTGAACACTGCCAATGCGAAGAAACTGCGGGCGGTCCTCACGCCTTACCTGGAGGCCGGCCGCAAGCAGTCGCGCTCCGGCAAGGCCTACCGCCGCACCTCCGTCGCCCCCGACCCGGCGGCCGTCCGCGCCTGGGCCCGCTCGCACGGCATGGACGTCCCGCCGCGCGGCCGCATCCCCAAGCGCGTGTACGAGGCCTTCAACTCCGCCGAGTGAGCCGCTCGCCGCGCCGCTCGCCCGCCGCGCCGGGGGCAGCCCCCGGCTGCTCCCGGGCCGCCCCCGGGCCGCTCCGGTGCCGTCGCCGGGGCGGCCTTCCCGGGCCGATTTGCCAAGCACCCCGGATGATCAGCTAGAGTCTGGATCACGCCGAGGGGCGAGGCCGGGAAACCGGGCAAAACCCCAGGTCACGCGGGTGTAGCTCAGTAGTAGAGCGCCCTCTTTCCAAGGGGGAGGCGCAGTGTGCGATTCCTGTCACCCGCTCTGAACGTCCTCCGGTCACGCATGTGACCGGCCGGGACGGATCATGCGGGTGTAGCTCAGTAGTAGAGCGCCCTCTTTCCAAGAGGGAGGCGCAGTGTGCGATTCCTGTCACCCGCTCTGAACGTCCTCCGGTCACGCATGTGACCGGCCGGGACGGATCATGCGGGTGTAGCTCAGTAGTAGAGCGCCCTCTTTCCAAGAGGGAGGCGCAGTGTGCGATTCCTGTCACCCGCTCTGATCGCTTACCGGTCCACCACCGTGGGCCGGACCGGCGATCCACGCGGGTGTAGCTCAGTAGTAGAGCGCCCCCTTTCCAAGGGGGAGGCGCAGTGTGCGATTCCTGTCACCCGCTCTCATCACGGTTACCGGCCACGGAAGTGGATCAGGTAGAGTGATGCACGCGCCGCCCGGTGAAAGCCGGTCGGAGGCATGCGGACGTAGCTCAGTTGGTAGAGCACCACCTTGCCAAGGTGGATGTCGCGAGTTCGAGTCTCGTCGTCCGCTCCAGTACGAAGGCCCCGGTCACCACGACCGGGGCCTTCGGCGTTCCTGGCCGCCTGCCCGCGGGGCGCCGGGTCCCGGTGGCGCCGGGCCGGTCGCTGATGACATTCGTCATCCGAACCCATGACAGGCCGCACTGATCTCCGCCCGGATCCGGCGGGAGGCTTGGGGCATGGACATCGGGGACAGTGTGATCGACGTCTCGGGGCTGCGCCGCCGCTACGGCCCGGCCGGGGACAAGGGTTTCGAAGCGGTGCGGGACGTCTCCTTCACCGTGGGGCGCGGCGAGTTGTTCGCCCTGCTCGGCACGAACGGCGCGGGCAAGACCTCCACGGTCGAGCTGCTGGAGGGCCTCGCGCAGCCGACCGCGGGCGAGGTGCGGGTGCTCGGGCACGATCCGTATGCGGAGCGGAAGGCCGTGCGGCCCCGGATCGGGGTGATGCTCCAGGAAGGCGGCTTCCCCGCCGACCTGACCGTCGCCGAGACGGTCCGCATGTGGGCCGGCTGCACCACCGGAGCCCGGCCCGTGGCGGAGGCCCTGGAGCTGGTCGGCCTGACGGGGCGCAGCAAGGTCCGCGTGAAGCAGCTCTCCGGCGGCGAGCGCCGCCGCCTCGACCTCGCGCTCGCCCTCCTCGGCCGCCCCGAGGTCCTCTTCCTCGACGAGCCGACGACCGGCCTCGACCCCGAGGCCCGGCACAACACCTGGGAGCTGGTGCGCCGGCTGCGGGCCGAGGGCACCACGGTCCTGCTCACCACGCACTATCTGGAGGAGGCGGAGGCCCTCGCCGACCGCCTGGCCATCATGCGCGAGGGGCGGATCGTCACGTCCGGGAGCCCGGAGGAGGTCATCGGCAGCTATCCCGCGCGGATCCGCTTCGCGATGCCCGTGGGCTGGTTCGTGGGCGATCTCCCGCCCCTCGCCGAGCTGGGCGTCGTGCGGCACACGGAGGACCGCGGACGCATAGAGCTGCAGACCGGCGAGCTGCAGCGGACGCTGACCGGGCTGCTGCTCTGGGCGCGGGAGAAGGACGTCGAGCTGGAGGGCCTGGACGCCCGGACCGCCTCGCTGGAGGAGGCGTTCCTGGCCATAGCGGGCGCGGGCCCGTCCGGGGAGCCCGCGGGAGCAGGGGCAGGTGCCGGTGCCGGCCTCGGTGTGGATTCTGACGCAGGGAGGGCCGCGTAATGGCGATGGCCGTATCGATGTCGGTGCCGCGGATGATGGCGCTGGGCCGGGCGGAGTTCACCCTGCTCGGGCGGAACAAGATGGGGCTCTACGTAGCCCTGCTGATGCCGGTGATGATGGTGTGGGCCATGCGGCGCGCCATCGGGGAGATCGACCTCAGCAAGGCCGGGATGTCGGTCAACGAGGTCGCCCTGACCGGCGCCTTCGGCTACATCCTGCTCTTCGCCGTCTACCAGCACCTGGCCAGCGCCTATGTGGCGCGCCGCGAGGAGCTGGTCCTCAAGCGGCTGCGGACCGGCGAGGCGGGCGACGCCGAGATCCTCACGGGCATGGCGCTGCCGGCGGTGGTCGTGGCCCTGGCGCAGTGCGTTCTGCTGGTCGTGGCGGGCGTCCTCTGGCTGGACCTGCGGGCGGTCGCCCGGCCCGACCTGATGGCGGCCGGGCTCCTGCTCGGTCTGGCGATGTCCATAGCCCTGGCCGCGGTGACCGCGAACTGGGCGAAGACGGTGCAGGGCTCCCAGCTGGTGACCTCGCCGCTGATGCTGATATCCGTGGCGGGCTCGGGGCTCATGGTGCCGCTGGAGGCCATGCCCGACGTCATGGCGGACATCTGCTCGCTGCTGCCGCTCACGCCGGTAATCCAGCTGCTGCGCGGCGGCTGGCTGGGCGGCATGAGCGCCCATGAAGCGGGCGGCGCGGTCCTCACGGGCCTTGCCTGGACAATAGTGGCGGCGTACGGCGCCCGGCGGTGGTTCCGGTGGGAGCCGCGGCGGTAGTCGTAAGGCAGCGGCCGCAGGGCCGTGACGAGGACGTGCAAGGGGGACGGGGCCATGGGCCTGTGGACACGGGTGCGGGGATGGCGGGGCCGCAGCAGGGTCGCCAAGGTCGACAGCTATATGCGGTGGACGCTCTATGTGCTGCCCGTCGTCCTTCCCGGACTCGGCGCGGTGGGTGTGCTCGCGGACTCCGGTCTCACGCGGCCGTGGATCCTGGCGATGGGCGGGATCTTCACCCTCCAGGGCCTCCTGGGGATCTCCATCTTCCGACGCTCCCTCGACCACTACTTGTGGAAGAAGCCCGCCCCCTGGTGGCCGCTGGCGCTGCAGGGGGTGCTGTTCGTCGCGGCGATGGCCTGCATGACGATCTCGTTCGGCACCTACGGCAATGAGTACGCCTCCACGATCGGCCTGTTCCTGTGGAACGGCAGCCTGTCGGTCTTCGGCCCGCTCACGCTGCTGGTCGGCAAGATCCGCAGGTTCGTGGGGACGTGCGTCGCCGTAGCGCTCGTGCTGGGCCTCGGGGTGCTGGCGATCGGCGCCGGCTGGAAGGCCTCGCTGGCCCTGACCGGCTCGGTGCTCGGCCTCACGCTGTGGTGCGTCTACGTCGTACGGACGTCGGGCTGGATGCTGCGCGTCATGTGGGAGCTGGAGGAGGCGCGGGAGGCGCAGGCGCGGCTGGCGATCGCGGAGGAGCGGCTGCGGTTCGGCCGGGATCTGCACGACGTCCTCGGCCGGAACCTCGCGGTGATCGCGCTCAAGAGCGAGCTGGCCGTCCAGCTGGCCCGGCGGGGCGCGCCCGCCGCGGTGGACCAGATGATTGAGGTCCAGCGCATGGCCCAGGACTCCCAGCGCGAGGTCCGGGAGGTCGTGCGCGGCTACCGCGAGGCGGATCTGCACACCGAGCTGGTGGGGGCGCGGGGCGTGCTGTCCGCCGCGGACATCGAGTGCCGCATCGACGACACGGTGGGCAAGGCCCTGCCGCCCGCGGTGCAGTCGGTCCTGGCGTGGGTCGTCCGGGAGGGCACCACCAATGTGCTGCGGCATGCGGACGCCGAGCGGTGCGCGGTGCGGCTGCGGGTCGTCGCGGGGACGACGGCCGTTCTGGTCATGGAGAACAACGGAGTGCGCGAGCCGGGGCGGAAGCCGGAGTCCGGGGGCGGTTCGGGGCTGGTGGGCCTGCGGGAGCGGCTCACGGTGCTGGGCGGCACGCTGACGTACGAGCACCGGGCGAACGCGACGTTCCGGCTGACGGCGGAGGTGCCGCTGGAAGGGGTGCTGCCGGCGGATGCGGACGGCGCGGACGGCGCAGCCCTGCCGGGCAAGGCGGTTCAGGGGGCGGGGCTGGTTCCGGTGCACGGGGGGACGGCATGAGCGACGGTGCGCGTACGGACATGAGCGGCGTCAACATCACGCCGATCCGGGTCATGCTCGCGGATGACGAGCATTTGATCCGCGGTGCGCTGGCCGCGCTGCTGGGGCTGGAGGACGATCTCCAGGTGGTCGCCGAGGCCGCGTCCGGCCCGGAGGCGCTCGCGATGGCGCGGGCGCACCGGCCCGACGTCGCCGTGCTCGATCTTCAAATGCCAGGGGCCGACGGTGTGATGGTGGCCACATCTCTGCGGGCCGAGCTGCCGGACTGCCGGGCCATGATCGTGACGGGTCACGGCCGTCCCGGGCACCTGAAGCGGGCGCTGGAAGCGGGGGTGCGGGGGTTCGTGCCGAAGACCGTCTCGGCGCAGAAGCTCGCCGAGATCATCCGGGCCGTGCACGGCGGAAGCCGTTATGTGGACCCGGAGTTGGCAGCTGACGCGATCAGCGCGGGCGACTCCCCGCTGAGCCCGCGCGAGGCCGAGCTGCTCGAACTGGCGGAGGGCGGGGCGCCCGTCGCGGAGATCGCGGAGCGGGCCTCGCTGACGCCCGGGACGGTCCGCAATTACCTCTCCTCGGCCGCCACGAAGCTGGGCGCGGACAACCGGCACGCCGCCGCGCGCATTGCACGCTCTCAAGGTTGGCTATAGTTGTTCTCGCACCGCACGGAAACGCGCGGGGCATGCGGACGTAGCTCAGTTGGTAGAGCACCACCTTGCCAAGGTGGATGTCGCGAGTTCGAGTCTCGTCGTCCGCTCCAGTACGAAGGCCCCGGTCACCACGACCGGGGCCTTCGGCGTTCCCAGGATTACTACGGAGTCCCCGGGAAGCGGAGACGGAAGAGGGCGCCGCCCGTCGGCGCCTGCTCCGCGGTCAGCTCGGCGCCGTGGGCGCGGGCGATCTGGCGGGCCATCGCAAGGCCCAGGCCGGAGCCGGGGAGCGCGCGGGCCTGGCGGGAACGGTAGAAGCGGTCGAAGACGTAGGGCAGGTCCTCGGCGGAGATGCCGGGGCCGTGGTCGCGGACGGTCAGGTCGAGCGCCCCGCCGCCCGCACGGGCCAGGCGCACCTCGACGGCCCCGCCGGGCGGGCTGAACTTGGCGGCGTTGTCGAGCAGGTTGGACAGCAGCCGTGCGAGGCGGGCCGGGACGCCCGGGACGGTGACGCCCTCCGGGCCGGCCAGGTCCGCGGTGAAGACCGTCCCCGGCCAGTGTCCGCGCGCGTCGGCGACGCAGCGCTCCGCCAGCCGGTCGAGGCGCACGTCCTCCAGGAACTGCTGCGGCTCCTCGTCGCGGGCCAGCTCGATCAGGTCGTTGACGAGGCCGGTGACCTCGCGCAGCTGGCGGCCGAGCGCACCGGCGGCCCGCTCGCGCTGGGCCGGGGTGAGGCGTTCGGCGCGGGCGAGGAGCTCGGCGTTGGTGCGGAGCGCGGTCAGCGGGGTGCGCAGTTCGTGCGAGGCGTCGGCGACGAGGCGGCGCTGGGCCGCGACGGCCTCCTCCAGCTCGCCGAGCATGGTGTTGAAGCTGGCGGCGAGGCTGGTGATCTCGTCGTCGCGGCGGGCCTCGTAGGGGGCGAGCTCGATGCGGTGGGCGGGGTCCCGGGTGGCGGCGATGTGCTCGGCGGTGGCCGTGAGCCGGGTCACGGGGCGCAGGGACGTACGGGAGGCGAAGTAGCCGAGGCCGGCGGCGAGGAGCACGCCCGCGCCGCCCACCGCCCCGAGCAGCAGGCCCGCCTGGCGCACGCCCTTGTCGACGGTGTCGGAGCGCACGGCGACCTGCAGGGCGCGGTGGCCCTTGACCGGGGTGGTCAGCATCCGCATGGCGTGTCCGCCGACGGTGATGTCGCTGTAGTGCTCGCCGAGCGTGCCGGCCGCGACGCGGCGGGTGGCGCCGGTCACGGGCAGCACGAGGCCGTCCTGGTGCGGTGCCGCCGGATCGGCCCCGACGGTCTGCGCGCAGGCGGGGGCGGCGAGCCACGTGCACTCGCCGTACAGGGGGCCCGCCGGCTGGGTGCGGCTCTGCTGCGCGATGAGGGTGGCCTGCTGCTTGAGCTGGAGGTCGAGCTGGCGGCCCAGTTCGTAGCGGATGACGACGTAGGCGGCGGCCAGGACGCCCAGGGCGACGACGGCGACGGCGACGGACGTCACGAGGGCGAGCCGGGCGCGGAGCGGCCTCCGGCCGAGGATCCTTCTGCGCAGGGCCGTCGCCCTTCCGGCGCGCTCCGCGCTGCGCGCGCTTCCCTCCCCCGCCTTGCTTGCGCTCACTGCTCCGCCAGGCGGTAGCCGACGCCGTGCACGGTGTGGACCAGGCGCGGGGCGCCGCCGGCCTCCAGCTTGCGCCGCAGGTAACCGATGTAGACGGCGAGGGAGTTGGAGTCCGGGCCGAAGTCGGTGCCCCACACGCGCTCCTGGATGAGCTCGCGGGGCAGCACCTGGCCCGGGTGGCGCATCAGGACGTCCAGCAGGGCGAATTCGGTGCGGGTGAATTCGAGGGGGAGGCCTGCGCGGTCGCCGGTGCGGGTGGCGGGGTCGACGGTGAGGTCGGCGAAGGACAGGGTGCCGGGGTCCTGCCCGGCGGCCGGTTCCGCGGGGGCGGCGCGGCGCAGGAGGGCCCTGAGGCGGGCCAGGAGCTCGTCCAGGGCGAACGGCTTGACCAGGTAGTCGTCGGCTCCGGCGTCCAGGCCCGCGACGCGGTCGGCGACGGCGTCGCGGGCGGTGAGGACGAGGACGGGCGTCCGGTCGCCCAGGGCGCGCAGCCGCCGGCAGACGGCGAGGCCGTCGAGGACCGGCATGGCCAGGTCGAGGACGAGGGCGCCGGGCGGCGCGGCCGCGACGGAGGAGAGCGCCGCCAGGCCGTCGGCCGCGGCGCGGACCGCGTAGCCCTCGACGGTCAGGGCGTCGACCAAGGCCGCCCGTACGTCGGGGTCGTCGTCGACGACGAGGACGGACGTCTCGGCCATGTCGCCTCCGGCGGGGTTCGGGGTGCGGGGCGCCGCCGGCGGTTCGGGGGCCCCGCGCATCGGGGTGCCCCCAGCCTGGCAGAGCTCTCTTAGAGGGCTCTTACCTTTCGTACGCGGGCTGAGCAGGGTCCGGCACCGCCGGACAGGTGGTGAGTGGTTGCTCGCCGCCGCGGCGGAGGAAGTTCCCGGGCCCGGGCCCGTACGAGGCGTGCGGCCTTCACCGCGGCCGTCCTCGTACGGCATCGAACCCGCCTCGGGCGCGCCGCGCCTCCGTGCCCCCGCTCAGGTCCAGCTCAGGCCCGTCAGGCGTTCGTACGCCTCGACGTACTTGGCGCGTGTGCGGTCCACGACCTCCTGCGGGAGCGCCGGCGGCGGCTGGTGGCCGTGGCGGTCCCAGCCCGAGGCCGGGGACGTCAGCCAGTCGCGGACGAACTGCTTGTCGAAGGACGGCTGCGCCCGCCCCGGCTGCCACTCGTCCGCCGGCCAGAAGCGGGACGAGTCGGGGGTGAGCACCTCGTCCGCGAGGACGAGCTCACCGTCCGCGAAGCCGAACTCGAACTTCGTGTCGGCCAGGAGGATGCCCCGGTCGCGGGCGATGTCGCGGGCCCGCCCGTAGACGGCGAGCGTCGTCTGCCGCAGCAGGGCCGCCGTCTCGGCGCCGACCTGCCGCGCCACCTCCTCGTAGCTGACGTTCTCGTCGTGCTCGCCGACCTCCGCCTTCGTGGCGGGCGTGAAGATCGGGGAGGGCAGCTCGGAGCCGTCGGTGAGGCCCTCGGGGAGGGCGAGCCCGCACACCGTGCGCGTCTGCCGGTATTCGGCGAGCCCGGAGCCGGTCAGATAGCCGCGGGCCACGCACTCCACCGGCACCATGTCGAGCGCCCGGCAGACGAGCGTGCGGCCCTCCCAGTCGGCGGGGGCGCCGGCGGGCAGGTCCGTGGACAGGACGTGGTGCGGGACGAGGTCGGTGAGCCGGTCGAACCACCACAGGGACAGCTGGGTGAGGACCCGCCCCTTGTCGGGGATCTCGGTGGGCAGCACCCAGTCGTAGGCGGACATGCGGTCGGAGGCGACCATGACCAGGTTGCCGTCCGCGTCGCGGTAGAGGTCGCGGACCTTGCCCGTGTGCAGATGCACGAGACCGGGCACCTCGATCGGCTCGGGCTTCTCTACGAATCCGGACACGCGTCCTCCTGGTGGTTTGTCCAAGCACCACGATTCTGCCGTACGCGGCCGGACCCGGCGGAGGAGGGTCGGGCGGGCGTCAGCAGCGCTTGCAGATGCGGTCCAGGAGGTTGGCCGTGGCGCGCTGGATGCGGGTGTCGGTGTGGCCGGGCCGGTCCAGGGCGGGCGACCAGGCGAAGGTGCCCGCGGCGAAGACCAGGGCGCCGCTCGGGGCGCGGTAGAGGGACGTCTCCTGGTGGCGCTTGTTGCCCTCGCTGTCGCGGTAGGGCGAGTGGGCGAGCAGGATGCGGCGCGTGTGCTCGGGCAGGGCCGTCCGGGGGTAGTAGCGGTCGGCCTCGCCGGCGACGAGGCCGGGCAGCTCGTCGCCCTCGCCGGCGCCGGTGGCGTCCCACAGCCAGTGGTCGGCGTTGCGGACGACCATGGGGGCGGGCTCGGGGACGCGCCCGGCGTACTGGATGCCCAGCAGCTGCTGCTCGGCGGGCGTGACGTCGCGCCAGAGCGCGGAGCGGCCGGGGCCGCGGTGCTTCCGGCAGGTCATGAGGTGGTCGGGGCCGGCCGGCGAGGGGGCGAGCTCGACCTGCCAGTACATGGTGTTGGCGGAGAGGAAGACCAGCGACGTGCCGGAGTCGCGGGCGAGCTCGGCGGCCCGGCGCATGGCCGGCGACCAGTACTCGTCGTGGCCGGGGAAGACCAGACCGCGGTAGCGGGAGGGGTCGACGCGGCCCGCGTGCAGGTCGCGGGTGTCGGCGTAGGCGAGGTCGTAGCCGTAGCGCTCGGCCCAGCGGATGAAGTCGTAGGCGTGGCCCACGTGCAGCGGCAGGCCCGCGCCCGCGAAGGGGCGGTCGAAGGAGACGGTGGTGGCGGCGCCCTCCTCGCCGAGCAGCCGGCCGTGCTCGTCCCAGGCGTGGTAGAGGCTCGCGCCCGTGCGGCCGTCCTCGGGGTAGAGGTTGTAGGCCTGCCAGGTGATGTCGGGCAGGACGAGCAGCAGATCGGCCGGGTGGGTGTCGCGGACGAGGAAGGGGATGTGGCTGCGGTAGCCGTCGGCGGTGGTCAGGACGGCCACGTAGGCGCCGAGGGACCAGTAGCTGGGGATCTGCAGGCGCCAGGAGAGCCACCAGTGGTGGCAGGAGACCGTGCGGTCGACGGTGAGCGGCGCGGGCTGGACGATGCCCGACAGCCGCGGGCTGGTGGTGATCTTGGCGGCGCCGTCGCCCGCGTAGTGGCCGATGCGGTAGACGTCGACGGAGAACTGCTGCGGCGGATCCACGGTGATGCGGAAATCTATGGCCTCGCCGGGGGCGACGGCGCTGTTGGAGGCGAAGCCCTTGATCTGGAGGTGGACGTCGTCGGCGGTGCGCGGCCCGCCGCCGCGGGGGGCGGGGATGCGGCCCGGGCCGCCCCCGCCGCCGGATCTGTCCCGGCCCGCTCCCCCGCCGCCCCGGTCCGGGACGGGGTTCACGTACCACGGGATGATCTGGCCCGTGCCGTCGAAGTAGTGCTCGCTGCCGCGCAGCCAGGGCAGCGGGCCCTGGCCGAAGGGGTCGGACACGGCGTGTGCGAGTGCCCCCGACTCCCAGCGGCGGATCTGGTCCATCCCCATGCGTGCTCCCTCCCCTACGTCCCCCGACGCCTGCCGGTTTTCCCTTGCCGCGGCCCGGTGCCCGGACGCGGCTCACTGCGGTCACCCGGGCACAGCAGCCCCCAGCACATCACATACTGCGCCCGTCTCGTCACCGCTCGTCGCGAAATTCGCCGGTAAGTGACAGGGCGAAGGATCACCGAACGTCACGGGGCTCACCGGGGCTCACACCAGGCGGACGGGCTTCTCGGGGCGGACGCCCACTTCGCCGAGCCAGCTGCGCAGCGGGGCGTCGTCGCCGTCCTCGACCAGGCTGAGGACCGTGCGGCCCAGGTCGGCGCGGCGGGCGCCGCCGACCAGCAGGGCCGGGCCGTCGAGCCAGTCCAGGCCCGGGGCGGCGCCGGCGGTGTCCACGGCGGCGCAGCAGACCATGGCCGTCACGTGGTCGGCGAGCAGCTCGCGGCCGCTGCGGGGCGGCTGGAGCGGGAAGAGCGGCGCGAGGCCCTCCACCCAGGGCTCGGCCGTGGCGGCGCCGCCGAAGGCCCGCTGCCGGGCCGCGAGGGCCTCCTGGGCGGCCTCGCGGGCCACCTCCGCGCCGAGCCGGGCGCCGAGCTCCTCGGCGACGGTCCCGGCGGCGGGGCCCGCCAGCCGCTCCAGGACGCGGGCCACGGTCGGGGCGGCGGCCATGCCCGCCGGGGCCGCGGGGACGGGCGTGAGGGCGGGCAGGGCGTCCACGACGTCGAGGACGCGGTGCAGGCGGGCGGCCTCCAGCCGCCATTTGCGGTCCACGACCTCCTCCGGATACTGGCTCCAGGCCACCGGGAGCCAGTCGGGGCCGGTGTCGGCGGGGCCGCCGTGGAAGAGCCGGGCCGCCAGCAGGGACGCGGCCTCGTCGATCGCGCCGGGCTCCTCCAGCAGATCGCAGGCCGGGCGCTCGCCCAGGCGGGAGGCGAAGCCCTCCGCGAGGCGGTCGCGGCGGGAGAGCTCGGTGAGCGCGGAGACGACGCCCGCGTCGAGGCGGGAGGGCCAGCGGCCCATGCGCCAGGCGGGCAGCGCGACCCTGTTGAGGAGCCGGTCCCAGCCGGCGTAGGCCAGGCCGACCTGCTCCTGGGCGACGATCCGCAGGCCGTAGTCGACGCTCTGGGCGCGCTCGGAGGCGGCCGCCGCGACCCCCCGCTCCATCTCGGCCGCGTGTGCCCGGCAGATGCGCAGCAGCAGGCGGGCCACGCCGCCGACGAACGCCAGGGCGGGCCGGCCCCCCGCGACCGCCACGGCGGCGTCCAGCCCGCGGACGAAGCGGCGGGCGGCGGCTATGTCGGGGTGGGCCGAGGGGCCCGTGCCCGCGACAACCGGTGCCAGCAGGGCGCGCAGCTCGGCCACGCGCATCCACCACAGGAACGGCGATCCGATCACCAGCACCGGCGCGGCGTCGGAGCGGCGGCGCGGGCGGCGGGTGGACGGGGGGCCGTTCGCGGCGCCCTGCGGGGCGGCGGCCGGCGAGCCGTGGGCCGGGTGGGTGCGGTCCTCCAGCCAGCTGTCGCAGTCGGGGGTGAGGGCCATGGCCGAGGGGGCCGGGACCTCCAGCCGCTCCGCGAGGTCGCGGACGAGCCGGTAGAGGTCGGGCGCCTTCTCCTCGGGGATGGGGACCGTGGGGCTCAGGGCGGGTCTGGCCCGCACGACCACGGCGGCGACCGTGGCCGCGACCGCCAGGGCGAGGACCGCGGCGCCGGTGAACGCCCAGCGGGCGGCGGACCAGGCGCCGCCGTCCGGGATGCGCCCCATGGCGATGCCCGCCGCCAGCACGGCGGCGGCTGCCGCGGGCAGCAGGGCGACGGCCAGCGCGGCGCTGCGGATGCGCAGCACCGCGAGGGCTTGGGCGCGTGCGACCAGCACGCCTGCTTCCGGACCTGCCACGAGACCGATCACCCCCTGTTGCCAGTTTGTGCTCCGTCGGAACGCGGACCGAGGACTGCGACAGCGGACGCAACGCCGGGGGGCGTTGCCTTTCCCCCCACTGTGGCACCGGCCTCTGACATCGCAATGCCGGTGGGCCAGTTGCCTGATTCCGGCCCTGCTGCCCGCCCGCTGTCCGGCACCTCGCTTGCGCCGCACCCTAGTTGGGGGTGGGGCGCGCGTCAGCTAGTTGGCCAACCGGTCACTCGATGGAATGGCTTTGGTCAACGCCGGGCCTTTGCCGGGCGGCTTCGGCGTAATGGTCCGGCGTACCGGACCGCGGCCTACTTGCCGGTACGGCCGGGGGCCCGGGTACGGGTGCCCCGGGCCGCCACTGCCGGCGGCGGAGCGGATCCGAGAGGCCTGGCCGGCCTCTCGATCAGCGAGAGCGCCCGCTACGCCTCCTGCGCCGCCCGCGCGGCGATGTCCGTGCGGTGGTGGGAGCCGGCGAGGCGGATGCGGGAGACCGCCTCGTACGCGCGCGTGCGGGCCGTTGCGAGGTCCTCGCCGGTGGCCGTCACGGACAGCACGCGGCCGCCCGCGCTGACCACGCGGCCCTCCGCGTCCCGGGCGGTGCCCGCGTGCAGGACGTAGGCGTCCTTGAGCTCCGCGGCCTCCGCCAGGCCCTCGATGACGTCACCCGTGCGCGGCGTGCCCGGGTAGTTGTGCGAGGCGACGACGACCGTGACGGCGGCGCCGTCGCTCCAGCGCAGCGGCGGCAGGGACGCGAGGGTGCCCGTGGCCGCCGCGTGCAGCAGTCCGGCCAGGGGCGTCTTCAGGCGGGCGAGGACGACCTGCGTCTCGGGGTCGCCGAAGCGGGCGTTGAACTCGATCACGCGGACGCCGCGCGAGGTGATCGCCAGACCGGCGTAGAGCAGGCCGGAGAAGGGCGTGCCGCGGCGGCGCAGCTCGTCGACGGTGGGCTGCAGGACCGTCTGCAGGACCTCGTCGACCAGCTTGGGGTCGGCCCAGGGCAGCGGGGAGTACGCCCCCATGCCGCCGGTGTTCGGGCCCTCGTCGCCGTCGAGGGCGCGCTTGAAGTCCTGGGCGGGCTGGAGGGGGACGACCGTCTCGCCGTCGGTGACGGCGAAGAGGGAGACCTCGGGGCCGTCCAGGTACTCCTCGATCACGACGCGGCCGCAGGCCAGCGCGTGCTCGCGGGCGATGCCCAGGTCGCCGGTGACGACGACGCCCTTGCCGGCGGCCAGGCCGTCGTCCTTGACGACGTACGGCGCGCCGAAGGCGTCGAGCGCGGCGTCGATCTCCGCGGGCGTGGTGCAGACGTAGGCGCGGGCCGTGGGCACGCCGGCCGCCGCCATGACGTCCTTCGCGAACGCCTTGGAGCCCTCCAGCTCCGCGGCGCGCGCCGAGGGGCCGAAGACGGCGAAGCCCCGCTCGCGCAGCACGTCGGAGACGCCTGCGACCAGCGGGGCCTCGGGGCCGACGACCACCAGGTCCGCGCCCAGGGACGCGGCGAGGCCGGCGACCGCCGCGCCGTCGAGGGCGTCCACCTGGTGCACCTCGGCGACCTCGGCGATCCCGGCATTGCCGGGGGCGCAGTGCAGCGCGGTGACGTCGGGATCGAGGGAGAGTGAGCGGCACAGGGCGTGTTCGCGGGCGCCGCCGCCGATGACGAGGACCTTCACACCGGTCACCCTATTGCCTCGTCGACTGATCGCTTTCCAGGGTCCGTACGACAAGAGGCGTCAAGACGCGAACGCCGCACAGAAACGTCCCTGCACCGGCCCCGTACGGCCGGGCGGCAGCGGGACGACGGCGGGGCGGCCGTGTCCCGTCCCCGCGACCCACTCTTTCGGGTGATGCCGAACCGCGGCTTATACCGGATTCGTCTGCGCTTACGGGCGGAAAAGCAGCGATCTTGTCTCCAAGACCGACCGTTCGGCGGTAGGAAGGTGGCTCGCGATCCGCATGCGGCAGAGGGAGTGCACGGGTGAGCCAGCCGGAGATGCAGCCCGAGGGGCTCCCCCGCGAGCAGAGTGGGAGGCACCGTGGCGACCTGCGCGGCCGCACCTTCCCGCTCGGCGACTGGGGGGAACCCGCGGAGCGTCTCGATGAGCTGTACCGCTGGGTGGAGAACGGCGCCCTGTATCTGGTCGACTGGTATCTGGCGGACCGCGCCTGGAAACGCCGGTGGGCGCGGGCGCTGCGCATCGGCGCCGCCGCCTGCGCGGTGGTGGGCTCGGCCCTGCCGCTGCTGCAGCTGACGAACCTCGTCCGCACCGGCTGCGCCTGGGGGTTCCTGGTGCTGCTCGGGTCGGTCGCCTGCGTCGCCTGCGACCGCTACTTCGGCCTGACGTCCGGCTGGATGCGGGCCGTCGCCACGGCCCAGGCCGTGCAGCGGCGGCTGGAGGCGCTGCAGTTCGACTGGGCGTCGGAGTGCGTCCGCGAGGTGCTGGGCCCCACCGAGGGCACGGCCAGCGAGGCCGCCGAGCGCTGTCTGAGCGTCCTGCGCCGCTTCTCCGAGGACGTCTCGGAGCTCGTCCGGGCGGAGACGGCCGACTGGATGGTGGAGTTCCGCGCCGGGCCGACGCCGCTGCTCACGCAGTCGCTGGTCTCGTGGGGCCCGCGGGGGGAGGGCGGCGGCCCGCTGCCGCGCTTCCCGCTGCCCCCCGGCACCCGGCCGAACATGCCGCGGCAGCGCCCGCCGGAGTCGCCGCGCTGACTCCCCGAAGACGATCGCTTGAAGACGATCGCTTGAAGACGATCGGCTTCAGCTGAAGACGATCATCGACCCCTGGCCGAGACTGCGCGTCGCCGCGGCGTGCAGCCCCAGCCAGACGTGGCGCTCCCGCGCGAACGGGCTGTCGTCCTCCGGCCCGGGCGCCGCCCGCTCCTCCAGGCCCGTGGGCCGCTCGGGAGCGGCGGGCGGAGCGGGCGGGTTGGCCGGATCGATGCCCAGCACCGGCGCCACGGCGTGCAGTTCGCGCAGCAGCCCCTGGCTGGATCCCAACGGCCCGCCGCCCTCCAGGAGTTCGTCGTTGGTCAGCGGGTGTGCGAAGTCCACCGGTACGTACGCGCCGGCATGGTCGTAATGCCACACCAGGTGGGACTGCTGCGCCGTGGTCTCGAACATCTCCAGCAACTGCTCGTAGTCCCCGCCCAGTTCGTCGACCGGGGTGACGGGCAGACCGCACAGGTTGAGCATGTGGGCGCGGCGCAGGAAGTGCAGCGCGTCGTAGTCGAAGCCGGCGACAGGGGCCACGTCCCCGGAGAGCCCCGGCATGTAGCCGAAGACGGGCACGGGCGGCAGACCGGCTTCGCCGAGCGCCTTGTCGTACGCGGCGATCTCCTCGGCGAAGGGGTTGTCGGGGCTGTGGCACAGCACGTCGACGAGGGGGACCAGCCAGAGGTCACAGGCCACGTGAACTCACTCTCGTTCGCGACGACGCAACGGGATGCGATGGTCGGGCCAGAGTAGTGCGGCCGGGCCGGTTGTCATACCGGGCGGGAGGCCTCGATCAGCGCCAGGGAGTGCTGGTTGTACGCGGTGATGATCCGCTCCGCCTCGGCGGCGTCCTGCCGGGCCACGGCCTCGACGAGCTCGCTGTGGCGGTTCCACAGGCGGCCCCGGAGGGTGGGCATCCGGCGCAGCAGCGGGACCGTGAAGACCCAGCCCTGCACCCGGACCGTATTGAGGAAGTCGGATATATACGGATTGCCCACGATCGCCGCGAGCTCGCGCCAGAAGCGGAGGTCGTAGCCGATGAGGATGTCCAGGTCGCCCGCCGCCGCGGCCCGCGCGGCCTCCTCGGCCCGGCGCCGGACGGAGGCCAGCGCGGCCGGAGTGACGCTGCGCAGCGCGTGGTCCGGGGAGCGGCGGAAGATGCCCTCGACGATCAGCGAACGGGCCTCGACCATGTCCCGGAAATCCGCGTACGTGAATTCGCGCACGCGGTAGCCCTTGTGCATCTCCACGCCGAGCAGACCCTGCGCGCAGAGGTCGAGCAGCGCCTCGCGCACGGGTGTGGCCGAGACGCCGTACTGCTCGGCGATCTCCTTGACCGTGAACTGGCGGCCGGCAGGGAGCCGCCCCGCGATGACCTCGTCGCGCAAGGCGTCGGCGATCTGCTCGCGCAGCGTCGTGCGTCTGACAGCCTCGCTGCCCGGCATTTGTCTCCGTCTCCCCTTCCCCGGCCGCGCGCCATTGTGCGGGCGGCCCTCGCAAACGATATGCGAGGGCCGTCTCGGGCAATATGGCCGTGCGCACAGGAACGGGGCACGGTACCGCATGCGGGTTTGTGCCGGTGCGAGTGGGCTCGGGTGGTTCGGCACCGCCGGTCACGTACGCGGGGGTTGCCCGCGGTCGCGGCCGGGGGACGTGTGCGCCGTCACACGGCGTACGTGTCGGCCACCGTCAGGGCCTCGTCGAGGATCGCGAGGCCCTGCTCGGCCTCCGCGTCCGTGATCGTGCACGGCGGGACCACGTGCGTGCGGTTCATGTTCACGAAGGGCCACAGGCCGTTCTTCTTGCAGGCGGCGGTGAACGCCGTCATCGCCTCGCCCGCCGCCGCGTACGGCACCAGCGGCTCGCGCGTGGCCCGGTCCCGGACCAGCTCCACCGCCCAGAAGACGCCCAGGCCGCGCACCTCGCCGACGCTCGGGTGGCGCTCGGCCAGCGCCCGCAGGCCGGGACCGAGGACCTGCTCGCCGATGCGGGCCGCGTTCTCCACGATGCCCTCCTCGGCCATGGCGTTGATCGTCGCCACCGCGGAGGCGCAGGCCAGCGGGTGCCCGGAGTAGGTGAGCCCGCCGGGGTAGGGGCGCTCGTCGAAGGTGGCGGCGATCTCCGGGGAGATCGCGACGCCGCCGAGCGGCACGTAGCCGGAGTTGACGCCCTTGGCGAAGGTCAGCAGGTCGGGGACGACGCCGAAGTGGTCGGCGGCGAACCAGCGGCCGGTGCGCCCGAAGCCCGCCATGACCTCGTCGAGGACGAACACGATGCCGTAGCGGTCGCAGATCTCCCGCACGCCGGGCAGGTAGCCGGGCGGCGGAACCATGATCCCGGCCGTGCCGGGGACCGTCTCCAGGACGATCGCGGCGATCGTGGCGGGGCCCTCGAAGGCGATCGTGTCCTCCAGGTGCCGCAGCGCGCGCTCGCACTCCTGCTGCTCGTTCTCCGCGTGGAACGGCGAGCGGTAGAGGAACGGCGCCCAGAAGTGCACCACGCCCGCCGAGGCCGTGTCGGAGGGCCAGCGGCGCGGGTCGCCGGTGAGGTTGATCGCCGCGGCGGTCGCGCCGTGGTACGAGCGGTAGGCGCTCAGCACCTTGGGCCGGCCGGTGTGCAGGCGGGCCATCCGTACGGCGTTCTCGACCGCCTCCGCACCGCCGTTGGTGAAGAAGATCTTGTCGAGGTCGCCGGGCGTGCGCTCGGCGATCAGCCGCGCGGCCTCGGACCGCACGTCCACCGCGAAGCCCGGGGCGAACGTGCACAGCCGCGCCGCCTGCTGCTGGATCGCGGCGACCACTTTGGGGTGCTGGTGCCCGATGTTGGTGTTGACCAGCTGGGAGGAGAAGTCCAGATAGCGGTTGCCGTCGTAGTCCCAGAACCAGGAGCCCTCGGCGCCGGCGACGGCCAGCGGGTCGATGAGGCCCTGCGCGGACCAGGAGTGGAAGACGTGCGCGCGGTCGGCGGCCTTGACGGCGGCACCGGCGGCGGGATCGGCGGTGGGGTGCGGGGTGCTCACGGTCGGCTCCCTGGTGTTCCGGCTCGGACGTCTGTGACGGGACGGGGTTTACGGCGGCGGTACGGACTCGGGCCCCAGGACAGGAGGCAGGCTCCGGGACCGGGCAACGGCCAGCCTAGGCAGGCCGGGACGGGCCCGACACCGGCACTGTGTACGGCTCTTGCCGTGCCCGGCGACACAGTGCCGGGTCGCGCGGCGCGCCGCGCCGACCGGGAAAACGGGCAAATTCCGCGAATGGAATGATCCACATGCTACGGTCACGTTCTGTTGCAGTTATGGACCCGGTCATGTGCGCGCCTGAAGGTCTGCGACCTTCAGGCGCTCGTGCGTTTGGCTGCGCCTTTTTTAGGTGCCCGGAATTCCGGCACCACCGCCTTCAAGGAGATCATCTTGGCTACCGGCACCGTGAAGTGGTTCAACTCGGAAAAGGGATTCGGCTTCATCGCCCAGGACGGCGGCGGCGCCGACGTCTTCGCCCACTACTCCAACATCGCTACCCAGGGGTTCCGGGAGCTGCAGGAGGGCCAGAAGGTCACCTTCGACGTGACCCAGGGTCAGAAGGGCCCCCAGGCGGAGAACATCGTTCCGGCGGTCTGACCCGCTCCCGGCCCGCCGGGTTCCTCCAGAGGTCCGGACCGGGACCCCGTACTTTCCGAGCGCGGGGTCCCGGTTCTTTCTGCTCCCGCTATTCTCCGCAAAGAAAACACGGGGGACACGGAGGACCTGCCCATGGACGGCCTGAGGCCAGACGATCCACGCATACTCGGCGCGTACCGGCTGCTCGGGCGGCTCGGCGCGGGCGGCATGGGCCGCGTCTACCTGGCCCGCTCCGACCGGGGCCGCACGGTGGCCGTCAAGCTCGTCCACCGCGAGCTGGCCGGCCAGGAGGAGTTCCGGCGGCGCTTCCGCCAGGAGGTGCGCAGCGCCCGCCGGGTCGGCGGCGAGTGGACCGCGCCCGTCCTCGACGCGGACACCGAGGCCGAGGTCCCCTGGGTCGCCACCGGCTACATCGCCGGCCCGTCCCTGCGGCAGGTCGTCGACCGGGACTTCGGGCCGCTGCCCGAGCGCTCCGTGCGCATCCTCGGCGCCGGTCTCGCGCGCGCCCTGCAGGCCGTTCACGCCGCGGGCATCGTCCACCGCGACCTCAAGCCCTCCAACGTGCTCGTCACCCTCGACGGCCCGCGCGTCATCGACTTCGGCATCGCCCGCGCCCTGGAGACCCTCGCCGACGGCGACGGCCTCACCCGCACCGGCGCGGCGGTCGGCTCCCCCGGCTTCATGTCGCCCGAGCAGGTGCGCGGCGGCGCGATCACGCCCGCCAGCGACGTCTTCTGCCTCGGCTCGGTGCTGGCCTACGCGGCCACCGGCCGGATGCCGTTCGGCACGGCCGACAGCGGCGTGCACGCCCTCATGTTCCGCATCGCGGAGGAGCAGCCGGACCTCACCGGGGTTCCGGCCGCGC
>NZ_JBPQTW010000060.1:0-31935 GCF_051386535.1 Streptomyces sp. URMC 127 | reverse complement strand
CCCCCCCCCCCCCCCCCCCCCCCCCCCCCGCCCGGCTGCAGGGAGCACCCTGCGGCACCGCCCCGCGCGCAGCTCAGCGCCGCGTCAGCAGCCCGAAGTCCAGGTGTGGGAGCCGCCCTTGTCGTTCGCCCTGCCGTTGTAGCCGACTTCCTGGCCCGGGGCCAGGCAGAGGGTGACGCCGCCCGTCAGCTCGCGGCCGTCGTAGATCTTGACGTGGTCCTTGACGCCCGGACCGGAGACGCCGTGATTGGCCCAGGAGGAGTCCTGGTTGTTCATGTTGCCCTCCCACCAGTGGTCGTCGCCGCTGTGCTCGATCTTCATGCCGTCGAAGTTCGCGTGGGTCCAGACGCAGAAGTAGCCGCGGCGGCAGGACGCCGCCTGGGCGTCGGCCGACGTGGCCAGGACGGCGCCGGCGCAGATCAGGGCGGCGGCGAAGAGGGCGGACAGGCGCTTCATGGTCGAGGTTCTCCCGTCGGTGGTGGGGTGTTCAGCAAGGTGGTGGCCGCGGCGAGGGCGTGTGCCCGGAGCCGCCGCCAGTCGGCGATCTCCGCGCGGTGCCGGTCGCGGACCTCGGCGAGGCTGCGGTGGGTGCGGTGGGCTTCGGGCTCCAGGTTGTTGACGATCACGGACGTGCGGAACCAGCGGGGCTGGTCGCCGTAGAGGCGCTGCTGGGCGGCGGCCAGGCAGCCGTCGCTGTGCGCGCGCACCACGTAGCCGGTGGGCAGGGCGACGGACAGCTCCGTCCGGCCCGTGCCGAAGAGCGCGTCGGTGACGCGCTCCTGCTCGGCCGGCGGCGGGCTCTGCCCGGAGCCGGGCGGAGTGAGGCCCTGCCGGGCGAGGCAGGCGTCGGTGAGGCGCTGGGTGGCCGCTTTGATGACCTCGTCCGGGGCGGCGGGACGGGGCTGCGGGCTCGAGCAGCCGGTCAGGGCCCAGCCGAGCAGGACGAGGCCGGTGACGAGCGAGGCGCGCATGCGGGTGTTCTCCGGGTGACGGTGATCGATCCGTGCACGGTCACCCTCTCCACCGGCCGCTCAGCCATGCACTCCATGCGCCGTATCACCCGAAAAGGTGACTATAGGGGCCGGGTTGGCGGCGGGTGCTGCCGCGCCGGGCCGCCGTTCAGCAGGCGACGAGCAACTCCCGCAGCCCCCGGATGACGAAGCCCGGCTTCCACTCCGGCTCCGCCAGGAGCCGCAGCCGGGGCGCCCGGCGCAGCAGCTCGCCGAAGGAGGCGAGGAGTTCGAGCCGCGCGAGCGGCGCGCCCAGGCAGTAGTGGATGCCTGCGCCGAAGCTGAGGTGGGGATTTTCGGTGCGGGTGATGTCCAGGCGGTCCGGCGCGGGGAAGCGGGCGGGGTCGCGGTTGGCGGAGCCGAAGAGCAGGGCCACTTCGCTGCCGCGCGGGACGACCGTGCCGTCGATCTCGATGTCTTCGAGCACCCACCGTTCGAAGAGCTGCAACGGTGTGTCGTAACGCATGAGTTCCTCGATCGCGCCCGGCAGCAGCGCGGGATCGGCGCGCAGGGCGGCGAGCCGGCCGGGATGACGGAAGAGCGCCCACCAGCCGTTGCCCGTGGTGTTGACGGTGGCCTCGTGGCCCGCGTTGAGCAGCAGGACGCACGTCGAGACCATCTCCTGCTCGGTGAGCCGCTCCCCGTCGTCGTGCGCCAGGACGAGCGCGCTGATCAGGTCGTCGCCGGGGCGGCTGCGGCGGCAGGCGATCAGCTCCCGCAGGTAGGCGGAGAACTCGGCGGAGGCGCGTACGGCGTTCCGCGCCGTCTCCTCGCCCGGGTTGAGCTCGTACATCCCGCAGATCGCGGCCGACCAGGGCCGCAGCAGCTTCCGGTCGGCCGCCGGGATGCCCAGCATCTCCGCGATGACGGCCACGGGCAGCGGCTCGGCGACCGCACCGATCAGGTCGCCGCCGCCCGCGGCGAGCAGATCGTCCACGAGCCCGCTCGCCAGCCGTGCGACGACGGGCGCCAGGTTCTCGACCGTGCGCGGGGTGAACGCCTTAGAGACCAGGCGCCGGATGCGGGTGTGGTCCGGCGGTTCGAGGTCCAGCAGGCCGTTGCCGTTGAGGACGTGGAACGGCTCGTGGTCCGCGGGAGGTGCGGTGCGCCCGAATTCCTCGTGGGAGTAGCGGTGGAGATAGGTGCGCCCCAGCCGCCGGTCGCGCAGCAGCGCCCGCACGTCCTCGTAGTGCGGCACCAGCCACTGGCGGCTCGGCCCGAACCAGTGCACGCGCCCGGCGGCCCGGAGCCGGGCGTATCCCGGGTAGGGGTCGGCGACGAACTGGGGGGACCACGGGTCGAAGCCGTCGTTCGCATCCATGTGCGGATGCTAGCCGCGGGGGCGCGGGCCGGGCAGCGGGCGTGGGGAAACCGCCGGATGACTGACCGTCAGCCCGGGAGCGAGTGAACCGGTGCGGCCCCGGCCAAAGGCTGGTGCGAATGCGTCATCGCCGGTCGAACGGCGATCCGGGCGTGGTGCCGGAATGCCACAGTCACGTGCGGAGCCCCCGACCCGGGGGCTCCTGTGATGCACCACTCGGCGAAAGGACCTTTCGTGAGGAAGCGGACCACCACACTCGTCGCAGCCGCCGCGCTCTCCGTGCTGGCACTCGCGGGACAAGCGACCGCAGCGACGTCCGGCAACGGCACCCCGGCCGCCGCCGGGACCGTAGCGGCCGAGACGGTGAAGCCGGGAGCCACGGCCACGCAGACGGTCTACGCCCCGTTCTCCCTGGAGCGGGACCAGTCGCTGGCCTCCGACACGGCCCGGCTGGTCATGCAGTCGGACGGCAACCTCGTCATCTACGACGAGTTCGGCAGAGCCCGCTGGGCCACCGGAACCGTCGGCCAGGGCTGGAGAGCCGCGTTCCAGGAGGACGGCAACTTCGTCGTCTACACCCGCTCGGGCCGCGCCGTCTGGTCGTCCAGGACGGCGGGCCACCCGGGATCGCGGCTGGTCGTCCAGGACGACGGCAACGTCGTCATCTACGACGGCAGCCAGGCGATCTGGTCGTCGCGCACGAACCACTGAGCCTGGGAACGCCGGCACTGCCGAGGAAGAGGCCGGGTCCCGGAAGGGGCCCGGCCCGTGCGCCCGTCCGTGCGCTCGGCCGTGCGCTCGGCCGTGCGCCCGTCCCGTACGTTCGCCCGTGCGTTCGTCAGGGACAGCCCGCGGAGATCTGCCGGAAGCTCGCGTAGTGGTCGCCCGTGTACCAGACGGTGTGCGCGGTCGCGTCGCGCACGAGCCGCTCCGCGTCCCGGTGGCTGCTGTCCGGGCGCGGATTGACGTCGTACTCGCGGTAGTGGCCGGCGACCGGCAGAGCGCGGCTGAGGTTGCGGTAGACATTGCTGCCGCGGATGACGAGGCCCGCACCGGCGGGGTAGTCGGCGGGGCGTTCCGCCTGCGGCCAGCCGAGGCCCTTCCAGATCCCGCACGCGTTCTTGACCCGGGACGGGAACCGCTCGACCGGCCACGGCGGATCGTGCACGTCCGCCCGCGGCAGCGCCGTACGCGCGAGGGCCGCGGGCACAGGGTCGGGGGCCGGGTTCCAGGGAGCCGCGGGCGGGAGGAGGGTGAGGGCCGGCAGGAGCAGGGCGCCGGCGGCCGTGCGCCACGGGTCACGGAGTGCGATCACACGTTGTCCAACGGGGCCGGGTGCCCGGGGATGCACGGGATCACCCGGCCGGCCGTCTCCCGTGAGCCGTCCGGCCGTCCTGTACGAAGCGCCTGCGGCCCGGGCCGCCACACCCGGCCGGAGCACACCGGAACACCGGAACACCGGCATCCGGAACCCCGGAATACATGCCGGAGCCCCGCAGTTGCGCTCAGGCACGGCAACACCGCCGGTACCCACCAGCCTTCGAAGGAAGCTCCATGAGAATCGGCATCATCGGCGCCGGCAACATCGGCGGCAATCTCACCCGGCGGCTCACGGCCCTGGGGCACGACGTGTCCGTGGCCAACTCGCGCGGCCCGCACACCCTCACCGAGCTCGCGGCGGAGACGGGCGCGACCCCCGTGACCGCCTCCGAAGCGGCGCGGGGCGCGGAGGTGGTCGTGGTGACCGTCCCGCTGAAGGCGGTCCCGGACCTGCCGCCCGGCCTCTTCGACGAGGCCGCGCCGGGCGCCGCCGTCATCGACACCGGCAACTACTACCCCAAGGAGCGCGACGGGCGGATCGCCGCCATCGAGGACGGCCTGCCGGAGAGCCGGTGGACCGAGCAGCACCTCGGCCATCCGGTCGTCAAGGCGTTCAACGGCACCTACGCGCAGGACATCCTCGACAGGCCGCTGCCCGCCGGCCACCCGGAGCGACTCGCCGTGCCGGTCGCCGGTGACGACGAGCCGGCCAAGCGGACCGTCCGCCGCCTCATCGACGAGCTCGGTTTCGACACGGTCGACGCGGGCGGCATCGACGACTCCTGGCGCCAGCAGCCCGGCACGCCCGTCTACGGGCTGCGGGCCGGTGCCGAGGCGGTCACCAAGGCCCTTGCCGAGGCGTCGCGCGAGCGGTCCGAGGCGTTCAAGGCGTAGCGCGGCCGGCGGCGCCGATGCCGCACACGGGGGCCCCGCGCGACCGTACGCCGCTGGTACGGGGCCCCGTGGCCGGCTCCTACGGCTGCGGCTCCGTGCCGCTGCGGGCGCCCGCCGAGGCCATGCCGAGCCAGGTGTGGGGGTTGCCCTGCCAGCACCAGCCGAGCTTCGGCGCCTTCTGGCTGATCCAGAGGGCCGGGACCCGGCGGTCGCCGGACCGCGAACCGCCGAGGGAGAAGCACTTGTTCTTCACGAGGACGCGGGGGAAGAGGGTGATGAGCGCAATGCCCTCCTCGATGGTGAGCAGGGTGCGCCCTCTGCGGGCGATGGTGTCCATGGCCTCGTGCGGCACGGCGCCGCAGAACTCCTCGCCCCGCTCGACGTCGAACAGCAAGTAGACGCCGGCCGCCCGGCCGTGCGGAAGCCCGGTTTCCGGGGTGGCGACGAAGCGTTCGAGGGAGCCGGGCTCGAAGGAACGGTCGACGAAGCCGGGCCGGCTTCCGCGGTGGAGGAGGGTGCGCGGCATCGTCTCCTCGATGGGCGCCAGGTTCCTCGGGAGGACCAGCAGGAACGGCACGCGGCCGCTCTCGGGATCGCACGGCTGCTGCCGGCCGCCGGCCGCCCCGTGTGCCACGGCGCGGGCGCGCAGCGGCGCGACCAGTGCGGCGAACTCCTCGGAGGTGAGGCCTGCCAGCGCGGGGTAGCCGAGGCCGGTCAGGGTGCGGACCTGGCGGTCGAACTCGGCTCCGGCGGCTCCAGCGTCACCGTCGGCACCAGCTCGGTCGGCGCCGGGTGCGGAAACAGCGGAAACAGACGTGATGTTCAAGAACAGCCCTCCTGATGCGGCGGGGTCACGCCGCAAACAATCTATCCTCGCAGGAACTTTACGACGGACGTAACTTTAGAGCGCAACCCTCGGTCGGGTCAAGGCAAAAATACGTCCGGCGTAAGATTTCCCCATGGGTACGAGTACGGACACGACTACGGGCGCGGGCGGCCGCTCCGGCGCCTCGACGGCCCCGGGCCTGCGCGAGACCAAGAAGCGCGAGACGCGGCAGCTCATCTCCGACCGGGCGACGAGGCTCTTCCTGGAGCAGGGCTTCGAGGCCACCACCATCGCGGAGATCGCCGACGCCGCTCGCGTCGCCAAGAAGACCGTCACCAACTACTTCCCGCGCAAGGAGGACATGGCGCTCGACCACCAGGACGAGTTCGTCGCCGGCCTGGCGCGTACGGTGTCCGGCCGGGCACCCGGCGAGTCCCCCTTCGCCGCCCTGCGCCGCGCGTTCCTGTCCGCCGTCGCCGGGCAGGACCCCGTCGCCGGGTTCGCCGGACCGGAGTTCACCCGCATGATCGCCGACAGCCCCACCCTCTCGGCCTGCCTGCGCGGCCTGCACGACCGGCGTGAGGAAGCCCTGGCCGCGGCCCTCGCCGAGGCCACCGGCGCGTCCGCCGGTGACATCGCCCCGCGCGCGGCCGCGGCCCTGCTGGGCGGGGTGCACCGCGTCCTCTTCCAGCGGATCCAGGAGCTCACGCTGGCCGGGCGCACCAACCCCGAGATCGCCGCCGTCCTGGAAGAGGAAGCCGTCCGGGCGTTCGACCTGCTGGCGCCGGCCCTCGCCGGATACGGGTGCGGCCGGGCTGAGGACGCATGACCGCTAGGGCAGGCGGACCGACAGGGCGTGGCGGAATTCGTCACGAGGATCCCAGCGCGCCTTGATCCGCTGGAGGCGGGGGTAGTGCTGCTTGTAGTAGAGGGTCTGCCACGGTGTGCCCGAGGTGTTGAGGGCCGGGTCGGCGAGGTCGGTGTCGGGGTAGTTGACGAACGAGCCGTCGCTCACGGCGCCCGGCACGGGCACGCCGCCCGTGTCCGCGTACACCGCACGGTAGAGGCCCCGGACCCATGACAGGGACGGCCCTTCGTCCTGCGGGGCCTCCCAACCGGTGAGGTAGACCGCCTTGAGGATGGAGTCCCGCTGGGCGACGGCCGTGGCGGCGGGAGGGACGGCGGCCACCTGCCCGCCGTAGGAGACGAGCCACACCGAGCCACCGATGCGGTCGCCCTCCGCGCTCGCCAGGTGGTCGTGGAGGGTGTCCGTCTGCCGGTCCGTGAAGCGCCTGCGCAGGTAACCGGCCTTGGCCTTGAAGAACGCCGGAGGGGTCTCCTGCACGCTCGCGGCGGCCTGCAGCCACGGCTGTTCTTCCTGGCTGCGGGCGGGCCGGGCGCGGACGCCGCGGCCGACCGCGGCCACGTAGTCGTCCACCAGCTGCCGTGCGCGGGGCCCGGTGGAGTCGAGCTGGCCGACCAGGTCGACGGTGCCGGCCTTGCGGCTGTTGAGCATGAAGACGCCGAACAGCCCGGCGTACGCCGAGCCGGGGGCGCTGTTGTGCTCGTACCAGGTGCCGTGGTTGCGCACCAGGCGGGCGAACGACGCCTTGTCGAGGTCCTTCCAGGACCACGAAGCGCTGAAGACGAGCGCCGACGAGGGGGCGCGGGGCAGCAGCCGCGCGGGGTCGGAGCCCTCGGCGCCGGGAGTCCGGAACCAGTAGCGGGTGACGATGCCGAAGTTGCCGCCCCCGCCGCCGGTGTGCGCCCACCACAGGTCGCGGTGGGGGTCGTCGTCCTCCCGGGTGGCCACCACCGCGGAGGCCTCGCCCTCCTTGTTCACCACCACGACCTCGACGGCGTACAGGTGGTCGACGCCCAGGCCGTGGCGGCGGGAGAGGGCGCCGTAGCCGCCCCCGAGGATGTGCCCGCCCACGCCCACCTCCGCGGTGGCGCCCGCCGGGATGACCACGCCCCAGCCGGTGAACAGCTTGCGGTACGTCTCCCCGAGCGACGCCCCGGGCTCGACGGCGAACGCCCGCCGCCGCTCGTCGTAGTGGACGGCGGTCATGGACGACAGGTCGATGAGGGCGCGTACGGCCGGGACGTCGACGAAGTCCTCGAAGCAGTGGCCGCCGCTGCGGACGGCGATGCGTCTGCCCTCGCGTACGGCTTGCTGCACGGCTGCGACGACCTGCTCCGTCGATGCCGCCACGCGGACGTAGTCGGGGGTGCCGGCAAAGCGCGCGTTGCATCCGCGGTGGGTGAGCGACCGGTACCGCAGGTCGTCGGGGCCCACGCGGGCTGGGCCGCCCGCCCGGCCCGGGGGCCCTCCGGCCGCCGCCGTTGCCGCCGCGGGTGCGGCGGCGGCCGGCGCCGCCAGTCCGGCGGCCGCCCCGCCGAGAACGGCCGCCCCTGCGAGCACCCCGCGCCGCGTCACGTCTGCCATACCGCTCCTGCCCTCCCCCGGCACCGCTCCCGCGCGTGCCTGCTGCCGCCGAAGCTGAACGTTCTCTTCCACGATCGGGCCCGCCGCGGGACCGGGCATCGTCCGCGAAGACCAGCGCCGGGTACGCCGGGAGAAGGAGGGCAGGGCCGGGGTCCGGGTACCGGAGGAGGAGAACGCGGAGAGGGAGGGCCGCGAAGGGGGCCGGGGACGGAAAAATCCGGAGCGAAGATCCCGGGCGGCGTGGTACACATGAACGTACGCGTCAGGAACGCATGTATCGATCCGGATCGAGGACGAAAGGGAGGTGGGGCTGATGACCGCGCACAAGGCCACTGCGACGAGCAGCGCCCGGACCGCCCTCGCGTCCCGGGCGACGGCCTGAACCAGGCACTTCGCCTCGCGCACGGAGCGCCGGCCTGGCGAGGCCGGCCCCGCGAGGCCGTCCCCGCACGATTCCGACCATGGAACGGATCCTCATCCCGTCATGCGTACCCCGCACACCCCCAGCAAGCGGATCCCCAGTAAGTGGATCACCCACCCCGAGACCGGCGCCGACATCCCCGCCGTCCGGGAGATCCTCCTCGCGGCCTTCGAGACGCCGCTGGAGGCCCGCCTCGTCGACGCCCTGCGCGCCGATCCGGCCTGGATCGACGGTCTGTCGGTCGTCAGCACCGGCGAGGACGGCAAGCCCGTCGGCCACGCACTGCTGACCCGCTGTCATATCGGTGACGCCCCGGCCCTCTGCCTGGCTCCCGTCGCCGTACGCCCCGAGCACCAGCGCGGCGGAGCGGGCTCGGCAGCGATCCGCGCCGCCCTCCGGGCGGCCGAGGAGATGGGCGAGCGCTACGTCACCGTCCTCGGGCACCCGGCGTACTACCCGCGGTTCGGCTTCGGGCGCGCCTCCGCGCACGGCATCGGCCTGACCATCGACGTCCCGGACGAGGCCATGATGGCCATGTCGCTGGACGCGACCCGCCCGCTGCCGAGCGGCACCGTCCGCTACGCGGCTCCCTTCGGGATCTGACAGGACACCCGGCTCGGGGTCTGACAGAACACCCGGCGCGGGGTCTGACAAGACACCCGGCTCGGGATCTGAAGGACCCCCTGCGGGGCCGTCTCCACCCGTGAGTGGAGACGGCTCCACCCCGGGCTGCATCGAAGGTCTCCACCCGGGCTCCACCCGGTGGCCGATGCGGCGCGGCGGGCGGCGGCGGGAGAGTGAAGGGCATGAAAAGACCACTGCTCACACGGACCTCCCTGGCCGGCGTACTGGCCTGTACGGCGGTCGTCGCCACGCTGGTCTCTCCGGCCGGCGCCCGATCCGCCTCCCCGGCCGCGCTGCCCGGGCTGCGCACGCCCGAGGGGCCGGTCGTCCTGCCGAACCTCGACGACGACGCCCGGCGGTGCACGATGCGCCCCGGCGACCTGGACCGGCTGGATGTGGCCGTCGACGAACGGCTCGCCGCGTGCCATGACGCCGCCGACGACGTGGTCAACGGCCCGGAGGACGCCAAGGACCTCACCCCGCTGACCGTGCCGCCCACGGCCGTGGGAAGGGGTGCGCAGGCCCGCGTCTCCCTGCCGGCCGCCCAGGGTCCCTACGCCCGGGTGTTCGTCATACGCGGCGGGAAGTACGTCTCGCTGGGCTCCGACGGCCGGCTCGGCGCTGAGGAGCTGCGGCACGGCGTGCGGCTGGCCGTGGAGGCCCGTGACGTCGTGCGCGATCCGAAGCGGTGGGACGGCCGCATCGAGGTGACCCTGTCCGTGACCGAGCACGGGGTCACGCGATCGGCCCGCGCGGACATGCACGTGGCCCCCGTGCTGCTGCAGCACGACCTGCAGCGCGCGCAGCACGTCTTCGCCGCGGCGCCCGGCCCGGGCGAGGGGCAGCCGGTCGAGGTCCCGGCCGCGAGCCGGCCCCCGGGGCAGTGGGAGGAGTTCGCCGGCTCCCTGCGCAAGGCCGCGAAGGAGTCCGGCCTGCCCGAGGGCGGGCTGCGGTTCCAGCCCGGCACCTCGCAGTGGTGGCGCGACATCTGGCGCCAGGACATCGCCGAGCCCGGCTACGTCACCAGGCCGACGCCTCACGGCCCGCAGACCCTGCGCATCCTGCTCCGCTCCCCCAACTACTGGACGTCCGCCGACGGCCGCTCCGCGAGCCTGCGCCGGGCCGGCCGGCTCCTCTACCGCGACCTGCGCGGCCCCGGCGTCGGCGTGGTCCAGCAGTACACGCCCACCGCGCAGCGCGAGAAGAACGTCGACGAACTGCTGAACTTCACGGGCAACTTCGAGTCCCTGCCGCCGTACGCAGGCCATCCGCAGGGCCGGATCCTCTACGGCAGCAGCGCCGAGCGCCGCCCCGATCCGTCGTTCGTGGGCATGCTGACCGCCCAGGGGCAGCAGCCGCCGGTCGTGCTCGACACGTCCTGGCTGCTGGTCGGCCATGTCGACGAGACCGTCCATGTGGTCCGGGCGAACAATGCGCGCGGCTGGACGCTGGCCGTCTCCGACCCCCGCAAGGCCGTAGCGCTGCTCGAACAGACGCGGCGGGCCGGTGAGGGCGGGCAGCGCCTCTTCGCCGGCACGGTCGCCGGGGACAAGCCGACCGTCGATCAGTTCCTGCGCTACGAGGAGCACGCCGGTGACAATGAGGACGCCGCCCGGCGCATCGACGGGCAGCTATCGGTCCTGCTGCGGGAGACGGGCCTGAAGCCCCAGGAGATCGTCCGCCTGCCGGTGCTCTACTTCAGGGCCGACGCGGGCAAGGGCCTGCCGAAGCGGCACATAGCCTTCTCGCCCGCCCTCGCCAACGGCCTGTCCCTGACCTCACGCGACTTCGCCGCACCGGTCCCGCACGGGCCGCGGGTCGCCGGGCGCGACCTCTTCCGCGCGGAGACGGAGAAGGCCCTTGCCGCCGGTGGCGTGCGCGTCCACTGGGTGGAGAACTTCTCCTGGGCCCACCTCGGCGGCGGTGAGGTGCACTGCGCCACGAACGCCCTCCGGGAGGTCCCGTGACGGCCGGGCAGGACGGCCGGCAACAGAACAACCGGCATCAGGACGGCCGGGGCCAGGACGACGCGGGGTCAGGAAGTGCAGGTGTCCAGCATGGTGGTGAGCATCTTCTTCTCGTCCTCGGTGACCGTCAGACCGTAGGTGGACTTCACGGACGTCCAGGCCCGGCCGTACACGCACCAGGCGGCCTTCGACGGGGGCTGCCACTGGTCCGGGCTCTGGTCGCCCTTGCTGCGGTTCGTCGCCGCGGAGACGGTCAGGACCTGGGGGTGCGTGAGGTCGTTGGCGAAGGCCTTGCGCCGGTCGGTGGTCCACTGGTCGGCGCCGGAGCGCCAGGCGTTGGCCAGCGGCACGATGTGGTCGATGTCGACCTGGGAGGCGGCGGTGAAGGTCTTGTCGTCGTAGAGGCTCTGCCACGTGCCGGAGACCGCCCGGCACTGGTCGTCGCGCTTGACGTCCCGGCCGTCGCGCTCCAGGGCCGTCTCGCGGGTGTCGCACTTGTTGCCCTGCTGGGCCCAGTGCGGGAACTTGTCCCGGCTGTAGCCGGTCATCGGCCGGGGCTTGGCCACCGTCAGGCCGGACAGCTGCTTGCGCGCCTCGCCCGCCGGCGGCAGGCCCGGCAGGACGTCACGGCCGCCGCCCTTCCCGTTCCCCGGCGCCGCCTGGGAAGGGGAAGCGCTCCGCGCGGGCGCCTTCGTGCCGTCGGCCTTGCTTCCCTTGCCGTCCCCGCCGCAGCCGGCCAGCGCCAGCCCGGCCGCACACACCAGCGCCACGCCCGCACCGGCCCGCACCTGATACCCCATCACTACCGCACTCCCCCAACCCATGGCCGGACCGCCCGCTGCCAGGCTTCCCGCCAGGCATTGCCGCAAACGGAACGAAAATGCCATCGATCGCTTTGATCAGCAAATCCGGCACACAGGGTGACTGTGCGTGTACCGCCCCAAGTGGCCCCGGACCGGGGCCTGTACCCCCTCACTCCTCCAGGACGAGTCTGCCGAGCAGCGTCACCGTCAGGCCGAAGTAGTCGGCGTGAACGAGCCTGCGGGACACCGGGTGGTCGGCTCCGCCGGCCGTGACGGTGCCGGTGGCCGTGGCACGGTCGGTGAGGTAGGTCTCGTATTCCTCGATCAGGAGGCGGTAGTCGGTGAAGAGTGCGGTGGACGGCGGGGTGAGGTCGCCGGTCCAGGCGAAGCCGGTGCCGCGGGGGCCGCAGGTCAGCTCCAGGGCGGGTGCGGCGGGCGCCCAGGCGAGGTCGCCGGAGCCGCGGGCGCGCTTCTGGACCGTGGCGACGACGCGGCGGCAGGCGGCCATCGCCGCCGTGCCCGTGCCCGCGAGCGCGCCGAGGGCGTTGGGGGCGGCCGGTCCGGTCAGTTCGAGGTGGATCCCGCTGCCGGTGGACGCCATGGCGGCGGTGACGGTGCGGCCGGGCAGCAGCTGGGTGAACTCGGCCAGGGCGACCTTCGACAGGTGCAGGGGGTCGAGGGAGAAGGGCTGGTAGCGGGCGAGGGCCAGGCGCACGTACGGGAAGTAGGCGGGGCTGTCGGCGAGGTCGCCGAGGTCGATGTCGATGTCGCAGGACCACAGCCCGAGCCGCCGGTCGAAGACGGGCGGGAAGAGCGCCAGCGGGACGGTGACGGGCGCGTCGCCGACCGGCTCGGCGAGGACGCCGGTGGCGGTGCGTTCGGCGTTGGGGAAGTTCGCCGGCCGCAGGCGGGGAAGGACGGAGTCGTCGGCCCATACGGGGTCGAGGCCGCAGCGGGTGACCAGTTCGGCGGGGAGGCGGCTGCCCGGGTCGAGGACGACGGCGAGGAGTTCGTCGTCGCCGGAGGAGAACCAGGGGCGCTTGAGGTGGACGCGGACGCCCGCGGGCCGGCGGGCCTGAGTGACCTGGTGCAGGGCGTGGTCGACGGTGCGCTCCCGGCTGAAGGTGGGCACGACGTGGCTGATCAGGGGCGGTTCGGGGCGGCGGGTGCTGGGCACCGCCCAGCCGCTGCCCGAGGGCCCGCTGCTGCCGGGGCCGCGGCTGGTGACGAGCTCGGTCCGCTCGGTGATCGCCGGGTGGAAGTACTCACGGAAGCGGGTGGTCGCGGTCGGGGTGTAGGTGACGTTGCGGTGCCGGGTGTCGCGGAACTCGTGGCGGACGTCGCCGCGCGGGAAGCCGCCGAGCCGGATGTCGTCGTCGAACGGCTCCAGGGTGAGTTCGGCGACGCGGTCGTGGCCGGAGATCTGCCGGGGCTCCGGCTCGGTGACGTCGTCGTGCCACTCCGTCCACGTCGCGTCGAGGTCGACGCGCCCGGTGCTTTTGGCGTGGGAGCGCAAGGAGCCGGACAGCCGGGCGAAGGTCTCACCGGCGCCGCGGAAGAAGGTGAGATCGCCCAGGACCGGCGGCTGGAGCGGCCGTTCCACGGCGTGCACGAGGGTGACGTCCACCCACGGGGTGATCATCCAGTTCTCGCCCGCGGCGGCCGCGGCCGTCAGCTCGTCCTTCTTCGGCTGCGGCAGCCGCACCGGGTCGTTCCACAGGGCGGAGCCGGTAAGGATCTGCCAGGCGCGGAAGAGGCCGAGGTCCTCGGCGTCGATCCGGCAGCTCATGCGGACGGTCGCGGTCTCGCCCTTGGGCAGGAAGACGGTCACGACGCCGCCCGCGCCCCGCACCGGCGGTCCGTCGCCCTCCTCGATCCGCAGCCGCAGGGGCCGCGCCTGCGGCCACGGGCCGGTGAACTCGTACGTCTCGTTGGGGCGCGCGCCCGGCAGCCCGCGCAGCGAGACGCCGCGCGCCGGGACGTCGGGCAGGTAGGGCAGGAGCAGCTGGTCGGCGGTGTGGATGACGTACTCGCCCTGCTTGAGGCCGCTGCCGCGGGGCACAGGGAGCTCGGTGAGGGGAGAGGTGTCGTGCGGGTTGTGCTTGACGACGTGGATCGCGTGGGCGGCCTTGAGGTCGCGGGTGACGTGCGGGTTCTCGGCGGGGCGGACGACCGTGTCGAGGTAGGTGCCGGCCTCGCGGGAGGCGGAGGCGAAGTACTCGCTGCGCACGTCCGCGGGTTTGCCGGGGCCGAAGGCGCCGTCGTACTGCCCGTGCTGCTCGGCCATGAGCAGGGAGGTCTTGGGCGGGCTGAGGTGCCGTTCGTCGAAGGAGCGGTAGCGCCGGTCGGGGCCGTCGAGGGGGTCGCCCGGCCCGTGGTCGGGCACTTCGCGGTTCCTTCGCGTCGCCCACTCCAGCGGGGACATGGGCGTGCCGTTTTCGTCGACGGTGCTGCGGATGACGAGCCGCGGTTCGGCCTCGCCTTCCAGGAAGGGCCACTTCGGCACGATGACGGGCGGCGGTACGGGCTCCCACCGGGCGTAGGTGACGGGCTCGGTCGCGGTGCCCTCGACGGACGGGGCGCCGGGGGCGAGGCTGTTGCCCGCGAGGTCGACGAGGCGGGCGCGCAGCCGGTACGTGCGGCGGTAGCGCAGGGCGGGCAAGGTGCCCGCGGTCGGCCGGAAGGTGGCGTCCAGCGGGAAGTCGGCCGACACCTCGGGGTCGGGCACCTGGGGCTGGTTGTCGGCGCCGAGGGTCCTGCCGGGCGGCGGCGCGGCCAGGCTCCAGCCGTTCCAGCCGAACAGGGCCTGGTGGACGAAGAGCTGGTTGGCGCCGGTCTTGTCGCCGGTGACGGCGGTGGCTTTGACGTGGCCCTCGTCGGGGGCCGCCGCGATGGGTACGGCCGGCTTGCCGGGCGGCCGGAGGGCGTAGGAGCCGGTGCGGGCGCACAGGGGGCGCCAGGTGGTGACGCGGCCCGTCGCGGGGTCGACGACTCCTGCGTCGACGCGGTAGCCGCGGACGAGGTGGGCGGCGTCGAGGACGGCCGCTTCGACGGGGCGGCCGTCGGGGCCGACTCCGGCCGTGTGGTGGCCGTCGGCCGCCATCTGGTCGGCCAGGAAGGCGTCGCGGCCCTCGTAGAGGACGGTCAGGCCCGCGCCGTGCAGCGCGGGCAGGGCGGTGGGCTCGCCGGACGCGGCGTGGCCCGGGTCGCCCAGGTCGGTGAGCACTTGGTCGACGATGCGGGAGAACTCGACGTACTTCATCGCGGCGCCGTCCACGTCGAGGTCGAGGGTGTGGACCTCGTCGGTGCCCAGTCCGAGCATCCGGTGGCCGTGGAGCCCGTCGTCGGCCGCGTACGCCTCGAAGCGCCGGCCTGCCACGTAGCGCAGGGCGGTCCACGGCCGCAGTTTCTTGTCGCCGTTGAGCTGTTCGTGCGGGGCGGTGAAGGTGACCCGGGCCTGCCAGTGGTCGGCGAGCCCGGGCGGGGGCGTGACCAGGAGGTCGAGGGCCAGGCCGAAGCGGCGCAGGAGTTCGGGGTAGTCGGCGAGGAGGGCGCAGGCCGCGTGGAAGTCGAACTCGGGCGCCGTGGGGGGCGGAGCCGGCGGCGCGGCGGAGGCGTCTCCGGCCCGGCGGGCCGGTGGGACGGCGGGCTTCGCGGGAGTCGCGCGGTCGTAGAAGCGGTAGGTCTCGGCGAGCGCGAGGAGGGCGCGGTCGCCCTTGTACTCCTTCGTGGTGCGGTCCATGCACAGGGGTCTGAACGGGTCGGGGGGCGGGGCCGCGTGCGGGCCTCCGCCGCCCGTGCTCCCGCCGGGCGGTGCCTGGATCAGCCGGTCGAGGCGGCCGTAGAGCGTGGCGACGTCGCTGGAGAAGGCCCGTACGGTACGGGTGAGGTTGCCGGTGAGGTCCTCCGTTTGCGGGTGGTCCCAGCTGCCTGTCGTTGCGGCGGCCTGAGCGTCGTCCGCCGGGGCCGCGGGCGTCGTCGCGGCGGCGCCGAGCTGCGGTTCGCCGGTGCCGGGGAACGCCCTGCGGTGGGCGGTGGCCGTGGCCGCCGCCTCGTACAGCGAGGTGATCTGCTCGTGGACGGCCCTGCTGGGGAAGGAGCGCAGGGTGGGCGGCCCGGCGGCGGCCGCGGCGAGGGCGCCGGGCGGCGGGCTCACCTTCGTTGCGGGGCCGAACAGCTGGGGCCACAGGGCGCTGTCGGCCGGCGGGAAGCGGTCGGTCTGCGGCTGCGTGGGCACGGCGACGGGGGTCCCGCCGGGGGCCTGGAACTCCACTCGGAGGGCGGTCGCGTAGTCGCGCAGGGTCTTGGGCCAGTCCTTGAAGCCGGGGAAGGCCTCGAGTGTGCCTGCGCCGGTCAGGCGCGGGCTGACGAGGACGGTCAGCCGGAGCTTCCCGTCGGCCGCCGTCCCGTCGGGCAGTACGGTCCACCGGATCGTCTCGGGCATGGCTCAGCTCACTTCCGCGAAGGCGGTGCAGTATTCGGCGACGGGGTCGCGCCGGGCGCCGGTGACCGGATCGGTGTAGGGCGCCATCATCTCGGCGAAGGTGACGGGGCGGCCGGCGTCCGCCGCTTCCCCGCTCGCCGCGGTCAGCGCGGTCAGGGAGCTCCCGGAGCCCGTGAACCGCTTCTCGCACTCGATCGTGACCGACTGCGACCAGAAGCCGATGTGGATGCTGACGGAGATCCGGGCGCGCCCGGAGACGGTGTTCGGCGGCTCGAAGGTGAGCTCCAGGCAGATCTCGATGGAGGCGGAGACGATGCCGAGGATGTCGACCTCGCCCCGGGCCCGGAAGTAGCCGGTCAGCCGGGATTCGCCGGAACCGAGCTCCAGGCGGTAGTAGATGCCGGCCATCACCGACAGGCTGCCGCTGGCGACGCCGAAGTTCATGGACAGGGCGGCGCCGAACTCCAGGGCGCCCTCCAGCACGGCCACCCGCTCCGGGGTCAGCACGATGCCGAAGAAGCCTCCGCCGCCCAGGAGGGAGACGGTGAGGCGGAAGGGGGCCTGGCGGGTGCAGAAGAAGAAGCCGATCTCGACCGTGCGGCCGATGAACGGCAGGTCGAGGTGGGCGCCCAGGCGCAGGTTCTCCAGGCTGAACACGCCGATGGCGAGGTTGGGCAGCGGCAGGGCGTAGCGGGCGGTGATGCCCGAGGGGGTGACCTGGATGCCCGGCGGGTCGCTGAAGCCGTCGACGGGGATGAGCCGGCGCAGTGTCTGGACGAAGGCGAGGGGCCCGATGAAGTCGATGCTCTCCAGGACGACGTCGATGTCGGGCTTCTTGCCGGCGCGCATGCCGAAGCGGACGTGTTTGAAGGTCAGTTTCAGGACGCGGAACGGTGGCGGGATCAGCAGGAGGCTGAACTTCTCCAGGCTGCAGGTGATGTCCGCGCCCACGGTCAGGTCGGAGCGCAGCGATCCGCGGACGTCGACGACGATCGAGAAGCGGCCGCCGGGCTCGGGGACGAAGACGGGGTCGGTGGCCGGGAACTGCTGGATCTCCGGGTTCCACTCCAGGCGGGCGTTCACGGTCTCGGGCAGCTTGGCGCCCTGCGCGGCGCGTTGGACGGCGTCGCGGAGCGCGATCGCCTGTCCGGCACTGGTGGTCCAGGTCGCGACCTGCTGCTGGACGCGGGTCAGCAGGGTGCGGACGCCGGGGTCCGCGTCGGCCGGGAGGGCGGCCAGGAGGTCGGTCAGGGCGGTGCTGAAGGCGGTGAAGGCGTTGTCGACGTCCTGCATCGAGGTGGCGGGGGGCGTGGTGCGCCCGGGGAGCCGCTCCTCGATGAAGTCGCCGACGGTCTTGACGAACTTCTCGGCGGTGTCGGCGACGCGGCGCGCGGCGGCCGGGTAGCGGTCGGCCTCGTGGAGGATCAGCTCGCGGACGCGCTGCAGGTCGGAGAGGAAGCCGGTGACGGCCGTGATGGTCTCGGTGAAGAAGTTCGGCACCTTCAGGGGCTTGTCCAGGGTGTCCACCAGCTTGATCACCTGGGCGAGCGGGATCAGGCCGAGCAGCCTGGGGCCGATCTTGTCGATGAGGTCCAGCGGGCGGAAGTACTTGTCCGGCTGGAAGGTGCCGTTCGCGATGAGGTCCAGGGGATCGGTGTGGGCGGCGTCCGCGACGCCGGAGACGGGGCCCGTCAGGCGCGACAGCCCCGCCACGGCGATGCTGGGGGCCGAGAGCCCGCCCGACTTGTCGCTCTGCCGCTGGAAGTCCAGCGTGAGCGGATTGCCGGCGGGCGTGAGGAGGCGGAGGAAGACCTGGCCCTTGTTGGGCAGCCGGACGGGGTCGGCGGCCTGCGAGAAGCCGGAGAGGGCGTAGCGCTTGGCATAGGCCACGGGGACGGTGGCGTCCCCGCCGGCGAGCGCCTTGACGGCGGGCACGGTCGCGTACGCCCACTGGAGTTGCGGGACGAACTGGGCGTTCTTCGAGCGGGCGGGATCGGCGGGAGCGGGGTCGGCAAGGGCGGGCGGGGCCGCCATGCCCCACACCATCTGCGCCACGTCCAGGCTGGTGTCATCGGCGCGCTGCGTGGGCGCGAGGGCCACGGTCTGGCCGAGCAGGTCGGCGCCGGTGAGGGTGGGCACCTCGGGAGCCGCGGCGGGAGCGGCGGCCGTGGGCGGGTGTGTGTCCAGGGCGTTGTACTCGTCCACGGCGCGGGTGAGTTCGGTGCCGGACGCCTTGCCTTCGTCGAGGAACTGCAGCGGCGTACGGAATTCCACGATGCGCCCGCTGTGGTCCACCGCGGTGACCGCGAACCGGAACGGTGCCTCCGTCTGCGTCGCGGGGAAGAACTTCTGCGGGTCGGCGGGGTCGACGAGGTCCGGCGTCACCACCGTGTCGATGCGCACGCTCCGGAAGGGGAACAGCATGTTCGTCAGCGGGGCGGCCGGGTCGGAGCTGCCCGGCAGCGGCACGGAGGGGTCGTACGTGCGCAGGGGCTCGCGGACCACCACGAATCTCCGCTGGTGCAGATAGGCGGCGCGGGGGTCGCCGAACTTGCGCTCGGTGACCTTGACCAGGACCGCCTTGTGCCCGAACGGGCAGAGGTATCCCTCCCGCATGACGCGGACGTAGTGGTCGCGCCCCATGGAGGTGCGGTTGCGCCATTCCGAGAGCGAGATCCCGGCGGGGCGCTCCGGCCAGCTCCCGAGGCTGTCCAGCCAGCCGCCGACGGCCGAGAGCATCAGCAGCTCCACGTCGACGGGCTTCGGGACGTAGGGCTGCCCGCCGGGCTTGCGGAGACCGTAGTTGGAGGTGAGGTCGACGATGTCGTGCCGGTCCTGCGGCAGGAGCGCCTGCCGGAAGGGCGGGGGTTCGGCGGGGCCGGGCCCCCGGCCGCCCTCCCTGTCCCACAGGGCACGCACCCGGGTGCCCTGCAGCCTTGTGTGCCACAGTTCGACGCGCTCGCCCGGCGCCGGCTCGGGGATCGCCCCGCGGTGGATCCAGCGGTCCTTCTGGGAGGGCGAGAGGTAGAGCCGGTAGGGCAGTTCGATGCCGGTGGCGGGGTGGTCGGGATCGGCGAGCGGGTCCTGGGGGCCCGCGGCCGCCGCCTCGCCGCCGGAGCCCGCACCGGCCCCGGCCTGCGCACCGGACGGCTCTGTACCGGAGGGCTCCGTACCGGAGGGCTCCGTACCGGACGGCTCGATCACCGCTCCCGCCGCGGCGGCGGCTTCGGCTGTGGTCCGCAGGCCGTGGCGCGCCGCGAGTTCGGCGGTGGTGCGCAGCAGGCGTACGAGGGCGAGCGTCCTGGCCATGGAGCCCCGGCCGGCGGGGTCCGCCCCGGGCTCGGCCTCCGCGCCGGCGGGCCGCACGGTCACGGCGAGGGGCGGCCGGTCGGGTTCGCGGGCCGCGTCGACGACGCGCATCGGCAGCCGGCCCATGGCGCCGAGCAGCCCGTCCTCGGTGTAGTCGATCGCGTCCTGCGGGCCGACCTCGAAGACCAGTACGCTCCTGCCGCTGATGCGGGAGCCGACCGGCACGTCGCGGGGTTCGCCCGGCGGCGGCTCCAGGTCGTCGAACGCGTGCTCCACCACGTGCTGCGGGCCGAAGGTGACGATCAGCAGGCCGTCCTGCTGCGGATCGGCGCGGACCAGCCGCCGGCTCCCCGCCGTGTCGTCGAATCGCAGCCCGGGAAATCCGAAGGAAAGGTCCAGCAGGTCGGTGCTGCGCAGAATGCGGATCGATGCGGGTGTGCTCATCTCGCCCCCTGTTGCCGTGCTCCGGACCGGGTGCTCGCGGAAGCGAGCATCGCGGATCCGGGACGCCGCCGATACCCGTGGGGTACCACCAGTCACTTACCCCGGACGGCGCACCGAGCGTTAGGCCGAACGAGTGTCCTTTCAGCGGGCGGCGGTCCGGATGCGCGGGTGCCGGCGGCCGGCTGCGGCGCGGCCGGCGGCACCAGGGGGCGGTCGGCGTGCGTGGTCAGGAGACGCTGATGGTGCGCGCGAAGGCCGTGACGGACAGGTCTCCGTTGGTGACGGTCTTGTCGAAGGGGATCGTCAGATGACCGCGGGAGGCGGGCGGCGTGACCCTCAGGTAGCGGGCCTTGACCATGCGCGGGGCGTCGGCGTGCGCCCATGCGAGTGCGGCCTCCGCGGTGCCGCCGGGCCGTATGAGGAGCGTCTTCTTGCCGGGGTCGGGTATGAAGTACGTGCTCCCCCACGTGGTGTGCGTCGTGACGGCCTTGTGGCCCGCGTCCTCCAGCTGCAGGCCCGGGTAGCCGCGCAGGGCGCATGTGCGGTCGGACGTGTTGGTCAGGATGAGCACGGTCCCCTCGTGCGACATGCCGTTCTGGTGGCCGCCCTTGTCCGACAGCGAGGCCTGCAGGCCGGAGACGTCGCAGGTCGGCGTGGGGGCGGCGGCCGGCGGGGCGGCCGAGGCGGTTCCCGCGGCGCCGAGGGCGGTCACCGCCGTCATTGCCGCGGCCGTGGCGGCTGCCCTCAGGGACAGGGTCTTGCGTAGCATCGCGCGCCTCCGGTGTTCATCGGTCGTCTCTCCACCGCTTGCCACATCCGGGGCCGTCCATTCCTCGCCGCACGCCCGAGGGCGGTGACACCTCTTCTTCAGGGGTGTCACCGCCCTCACGGTGATGCTTGGCTGTCCGCCGCGGATCAGTACGCGGAGTTGACGTTGTCCATGGAGCCGTACTTGTCGGCCGCGTAGTTACAGGCGGCGGCGATGTTGGCGACCGGGTCGTAGATGTCCCAGGACGTGCCCTCGACGTGGTACGCCTTGAAGGTCGGGTCGATCACCTGGAGCAGGCCCTTGGACGGCACGCCGTTGACGGCGTTGACGTCCCAGTTGTTGATGGCACGCGGGTTTCCGGTCGACTCACGCATCACATTGCGCTTGATGCCGTCGTAGGACGCAGGGATGCCCTTGGCGCGCAGGATGTCCAGCGCCTCGCGGATCCAGCCGTCGACATTGTTGGCGTACGCCTTCTTCGCCGGGGCGGCGGGCTTGGCCTCGATGGCCTTCCGCTCGGTGGAACGGTTGGCGGCCTGCTTCTCGGCCCGCTCCTTGTCGGCGCTCGCCTTGCCGGCGTCGGCCTTGGCGGCCGTGACGGCGGCGTCGGTGTGCTGCTCCAGAGCGTCCTGCTGCGTCTCACCGAACGACTTGGCGTTCCACGCCACCGGCTTCACGGAAGCCGCGGAGGCGGTGTCGGCGGCGAAGGCGTTCGGGGCGACGGCGACTGCGACGACGGCGGCACCGGTCGCGGCGAGGCCGGCGACGGAGAACTTGTGAATCTTCGGGAGACGGGTATAGCCGGAGATGGTGGAGCGCATGAGTGAGCTGAACCTTCCAATCGCGGATGTCGCCTGGCCCTGAAGCGGCGCAAAAACGAAGCGCCGTTTCTCGGTCGACGGCGCCCAGCGACCCCGCAATTGTTAGCGGCGGCAAAAACCCCTGACAAGCACTGTGATCTACTACCGGCTTTCATAGCCGCCGAAAATGTGCCGCCCTTTCCCCGGAATTCCGCGGGCCGCGGCAACTAAGCGCTTTCGTAAGTGATCCAGGCCTCATGGGGGGCCTCACACGCGGCGGGCCCGGTCGTGACGCGGAGCAAGCGCTCTCCTGCGTGGCGTCACCGGGGACGGGGGTGCGTACGGAACCGTGGAGGCATGGATTCCAGCACGCACGTCCCCGGCCCCGGAGCGGAGCCGTCCCGCGTGCTCGTCGTCGGTGCGACGGGCTACATCGGCGGGCGGCTCGTGCCCGTGCTGCTCGGGGCCGGGTACCGGGTGCGGTGCCTGGTCCGCGAGCCGCGGCGGCTCCGGGACCAGCCCTGGGCCGACCGGATCGAGACCGTGAAGGCCGACGTCACCAGCCCCGGCACCCTTCCCCCCGCGTTCGAGGGCGTGGACGTCGTCTACTACCTCGTGCACGCCCTCGGCACCGGCACGGACTTCGAGGAGACGGACCGGCGGGCCGCGCTCGCCGTCGCACGGACGGCGAAGGAGGCCGGGGTGCGGCGGATCGTCTACCTGGGCGGGCTCGCTCCCCGGCAGGTGCCCGAACGGGAGCTCTCGCCCCACCTGCGCTCGCGCGCCGAGGTCGGCCGCATCCTGCTCAACAGCGGCGTCCCCACGGCGCACCTGCGCGCGGCCGTGATCATCGGCTCGGGCTCGGCGTCCTTCGAGATGCTGCGCTACCTCACCGAGCGACTCCCCGTGATGATCACACCGCGCTGGGTGCACACGCGGATCCAGCCGATCGCCGTCCGCGACGTGCTGCGCTGCCTGCTGGCCTCGGCCCGGCTGCCGGACGAGCTCAACCGCGGCTTCGACATCGGCGGCCCCGACGTCCTCACCTACCGGCAGATGATGGACCGCTACGCGGCCGTCGCCCGGCTCCCCCGGCGCCTGGTCCTGCCGGTGCCCGTGCTCACGCCCGCCCTGTCCGGTCTGTGGGTGGGCCTGGTGACGCCGGTGCCGGGCAGCATCGCCCGGCCGCTGGTGGAGTCGCTGCGCCACGAGGTGGTCTGCCGCGAGCACGACTTCGCCCGCTACGCCCCGGACCCGCCCGAGGGGCTCCTGGGCTTCGACGAGGCCGTCCGCCTGGCCCTCAAGCGCGTACGGGACGCGGACGTGGCCACCCGCTGGTCGTCCGCCTCGCTGCCCGGCGCCCCGAGCGACCCCTTGCCGACGGATCCGGGGTGGTCCGGCGGCAGCCTCTACGAGGACCGCCGCGAGGTGACGGTGGACGCGCCCGCAGAGGAGCTGTGGCGGGTGGTCGAGGGCATCGGCGGCGAGAACGGCTGGTACTCCTTCCCCCTGGCGTGGTCGGCGCGCGGGCTCCTGGACCGGCTCGCCGGCGGCGTCGGCCTGCGCCGCGGGCGGCGGGACCGCTACTCGCTGCGCATCGGCGACTCCCTCGACTTCTGGCGCGTGGAGGAGATCGAGCGCGGCCGCCTGCTGCGGCTGCGGGCGGAGATGCGCCTGCCCGGGCGCGCGTGGCTGGAGCTGACGGTCGCCCCGGACGGGCCGTCGCGCGCCGTCTACCGGCAGCGGGCCCTGTTCCGGCCGCACGGCCTGGCCGGGCACGCCTACTGGTGGAGCGTGGCGCCCTTCCACGCCGTCGTCTTCGGGGGCATGGCGCGCAACATCGCGGGACGGGCCGCCGCGGGCACGCCCGGGACCGGAGCATCAAGGGCTCCGGCGCCCGGCGCGTGAAAGGTCCCGGCGCCCGGCGGCTGCCGGGGGCGCGCGCCGCCCGGCGCACTACCGCTCGCCCGAGCCGTACCGCTCCGTCCGGGCACCACGCCGTGTCTGATAGGGACAAATCAGGAAGAGGAGACCGATCCATGCCCATGCGCATGCCCCTGGCCCCCTTGTTCAGGGACCGCTCGCGCGCCGCCCGCACCACCGCCGGCTGTGCCCTGGCCCTCGCCCTCGCCGCGGCGGGCGTCGCCGGCCCGGCCCCGGCCGCCGCCGCCCGGCCGAAGCAGTACACGACGGCGCAGGTGCACGCCTTCCTCGTGAAGTTCTACGGTCAGCACGGCCCGAGCGCGTCCGACCGGATCCACAAGGTGGACGCGGACCTCCGGAAGCGGGCCGCGGCGGCCAAGGGCCACGACGTGCTGCTCTGCGCCCGGAGCGCTCCGCGGAGCATCTCCGTCGGAAGGGTCAGGGCCGAGCCGTCGGGCATGGGATGGGCCACGGTCACCACGTACTGGAAGAGCGGCCCGCAGAAGCACTTGACGGCGTACGTCGGCCTGAAGCGCGAGCTGCCGATGAAGCTGTACGACGTCACGTGCGACGAGTGAGGCCCGCGGGCCGCCGGGCTCCCCGCGGGCCTCAGCGGTCCCAGTCCTCGTTCCAGATCAGCGTGTTGCACTGCGCGATCTCGGACTTCGCCTGCACCACGGCGCGCTGCCGGGACTCCAGGACGCGGCCCTGGTCCGTCTTCAGGCGGTAGAAGACGTCGAAGGTCCGGGCGGCCCCGTACCCCTTGGGCACCAGCCAGCCGGGGGACTTGCCGTCCGCCACGGGGTAGGTGTACTCGCTGCCGCCGCGCTCACGCACCACGACCTGCGTCTTCGACGGGACCTTCTCGTTCGCCGGCACCTTGCCGGCCGTCTCCCACAGGACGTCCATATAAGTCCACCACACGCTGCACGGCAGGGACGCCCTGGGCACGGGCAGGATGGGCAGGACGCCCTTCTCCAGGCGCGGCGCCGGGGGCGGGTCGGCCGTGGCCGTGCGGAAGACGTCCACGAGCACCTCGACGAGCTGCTCGGTGAGGAGGACGGCGTCGACGACCTCGCCGACGACGGGGACGACCTGGGCGGCCGCGAGGGCGGCCAGCGCCACGGCGTTGACGGCGATCGCCTCCGGGTCGCCGTGCTCGATCCCGTCGGCGATGCCGAGCGCCTGGCCGAGGCCGGGGACGACGGCGCCGGTGACGGCCACCTTGTCGAGGGTGGTGGCGTTCTTGTCGGAGAACGTCTTCGCCATGCCGTAGACCCACGTCCCGACGCCGGCGGCGGAGGCCGCCACGTGGGCGCCGCTGACCTCGCGGACCTTGGCGTGGGTGAGCTCGGCGGTGGAGTGCGCCTCGCCCCAGGTGGGCCCCTCGGGGCTGCGCTTGGGCAGCCGCTCCACGTGCCCGGCGTCCTGCGCGACCTTCTTCGCCGTGGCCTTGGCCTTCTCCTCGACCCTGTCCCAGTCCACGGGCAGGCAGCGGTCGGCCGACCGCTTGACGCGCCCGGTGGGGGCGAGGCAGTTGGCCGGGGCCGCCGCGTAGATCGCGGCGTCCATGGCCGAGTTCTTGCCGCGGAACTCCACGGCCTTCTCGGCCTTGGCCCGCTCCGCCAGCTTCCAGGGGACGATGAACTCGCTCCGGCCCGTGCCGTCGTCGGCGATCTTCAGGACGGTGTTCTTCTCGCCGAGGGCGTCCATGAGCGGCTTGTCGCCGGGAACGCCGAACTCCTCCTTGACGAAGCGCAGCTGGCGGTCGAGGAAGGCGTCGCCGGTCTCGTCGGCTCTGTGCGCGAGGTGGACCGTCGCCACGTTCACCTCGTCCGGAAGGGTCACCCGGACCACTCCGCCCGCTGCCGTGCCCTCCTCGTTGGTGCTGTAGCCGGCGGCGTGCCCGGTGGTCTCGGCCAGGTAGAGCCCCTTCCAGTTCGGGTCGTGGTTCCCGGCGCTGCCGACCGGGCGCAGCCCTTGGAGGATCGCGTCGAGGTGGCCGGGCTTGTAGCCGTGGAAGGCCTCCAGGCCGGTCTGCGTCGCCTGGGTGATCCGGTCGCCGCCGGGGGCGGGGACGGGGGCGGCGTGGGCGAGTTCCGCGGAAGCGGCCGCCATCATTCCGGCGAAGGCCGTGGTGGCGAAGACGCGCTGCGTCGATATGCGCATACTGCTCCTCATGCGTGACGGGTGGGGACAGGAGGGGTGATGCGGAAGTTGAGGATGATCCTGCCGTAGAGGACGAGACCGGGAACATTGGCCTCAAGTAGGGCGGTTCGCGCCGTGACCCCCGCCGCGGGAACGGCTCACCCCCGCCAACCGGAGGGGTTTAGTCCGCGCTCGCGGACGTACGCTCCCTTTTCCCGCGGTCCCCGGCCGGCCCGGCAGGCGGGCGGCGGCCGGGAAGAGGGCGACGGGACGAGGGCGAGGAGAGGCAGGCGATGGAGTTCGAGGACCGTGTTCCCTTCGTGGTCCGGCTGGAGGCCGAGGACCGGCAGGCGCTCTTCGGGAGCGGGACGCCCCTCGTCTTCTCCGCCCGGCAGGTGCTCCTGCGCGAGCACGAGCCGACGGCGCACGTGCTGATCCTGCTCTCCGGCTGGACGAAGGTGACCTCGGCCGCCGCCAACGGCTACGAGGCCCTGCTGGCCCTGCGCGGCCCCGGGGACATCGTCGGGGAGGGCGCCGTGCTCAGCGGGCGCCCCCGGAGCGCGACGGTCACGGCGCTGGGACGGGTCGAGACTCTGGCCGTCGACGCGGACCGGTTCAGCGGCCTCCTCGACGAACGGCCCGACATCTCGCGGAAGTTGCTGGCCCTGACCGCGGACCGGATGCGCGACAGCGACCGCCGGCGCCTGCAGTACGCGGCCCTGAACGTCCAGGAGCGGCTGGCCCTCCTGCTGCTGGAGCTGATCCGCAGCCACGGGGAGGAGGCGGAGGACGGCGTTCAGCTGACGCCCGGTCTCACCCAGAGCGAGCTGGCCGGCTCGGTCGGCGCCTCCCGGGAAGCCGTCGCCCGGCTGCTGAAGGGGCTGCGGGAGCGGGGCATCGTCCGCACGGGGCGGCGGGGGCTGGTGGTGATGCGGCCCGACGTGCTGCGGAGGATGGCGCGTCAAGGGGAACGGTGACGGACGGCGGCCCGCGCGGCGCGGCTCCCGGACGGCTCCGTTGTGTGTACGCCGTCACACCGTGAGTGTGCTAGTTTCCGTCGCCTCAAACTCCGTTTCAGTGGCACCTTTTCGGTGTCAAGAAGGCCTTCACGGCCTGCGTCTCCACACGTCTCCAGCGGAAGGCGGCCATGCGCGAGCCTGTCAACCGGACCATCCTCCTCCTCGACATCGAGCGGTTCAGCCGCCGCGACGACGTGGTGCAGGCCGTGCTCCGGCGCACTCTGAACTCGGTCGTCGACCAGACGCTGGTGACGGCGGGCGTCGAGGCAACCCAGCAGTACCGCGAGGACCGCGGTGACGGGCTGATCGTGCTCATCAGCGGGGACGTCGCCAAGACCGCGGTCCTGCGCGCGCTCCTGACGGTCACGCCCGAACTCCTCCACGACCACAACCGCCTCGCGTCGGGCGGTGCGCAGATGCGCCTGCGGATGGTGCTCGCCGCCGGCGAGGTCGCCCACGACCCGCAGGCCGGCACCACCGGCGGCCTCGTCGGGCACGACCTCAACCAGGCCTTCCGCCTGCTCGACTCGGACGCCCTGCGCCGGGCGCTCGCCGGGCAGGCGGACGGCGACTGCGTCCTGGCCGTGAGCACGCCGGTGTACGAGGGGGTGGTCCGGCACGGTCACCACGGGATCCGGCCGGAGCTGTTCCGGCGCACGGAGGTGACGGTGAAGGACGGGGTGCTGTCCGCGTGGATCCAGGGAGGCGGGGCAGCAGAGGCGGAGGCGCAAGCTGAGGCGGCTGAGGCGCCGGCGGGTGGGGATGTGCCCGGCGCCGCGTCCGGCTCCCCCGCGTCGGCTCGGCACCAGGGCCAGGCTCCGGCTCCGGCTCCGGCTCCGGCTCCGGCTCCGGCTCCGGCTCCGGCTCCGGCTGCCGAGCGTCCCGGTGGCGCGGTCTTCCACTTCCACGGCGCTCCGGTGGTGCACGGCTCGCTGGTCGGCGGCGATCAGCACGGCGTCAGCGGCGGACACGTCACCGGGGACGTCGTCCTCGGCGGCTCCGGCACCAAGTCCGCCCCGGCCGACCGCTCCGGCGAGCCCCGCACCGAGGACGGGGGCCGGTCGTGAGCACGCCGTACGACGACCCGGCGACCGCCGACGAGCCGGCACCGGACGCGGCTGCAGGCCCGTCCGGCCCCGGACCGGGCGAGGGCCCGGAACCGGGCCCGGACCCGGCCGCCCCCGGGTCCGGAGCCGGCAGCGAGCCGGACCCCGAGGCGGAGCAGCACGCCTGGGACTCCCGCCGGGACCTCTACCGCCACAGCCCGGGCATCATGCTCGGCCGCTCCGCCCGGCTCGGCGGCTCGCTCGTCGGCGGTGATCAGCACGGCGTGAGCGGCGGACAGGTCACCGGGGACGTCATCCTCGGCGGCAGCAAGGTCGAGTACCGGCTCGGCGGGGACGAGGAGGAGCGGTCCGGGGAGATCCCCGTCGCGGAAGTCGAGTCCCTCGCACGGACCTTCGTCTTCCCGTCCGGCCCCGAGGACGACGACGGCCTCCCGGGCGACACGTGGGCGCCCGACAGCCCGTTCGGCCTCGCGCTCGCGCGGCTCCGCGAGCACCGCGTCGCCGTCCTCTCCGGCCCGGCGACCACCGGGCGCCGCGCCGGGGCCCTCATGCTGCTGCGCGCCGTCGGCTCGACGGCCTACCGGGCCCTGGACCCCGCGCTCTCCCCCGGCCGCCTCGCCGGAGAGCTGCGCGACGGCTGCGGGCACCTCATCGACGACCTCCCCACCAGCGCGGAACAGCCTCTGCGCGAGCACCACTTACGCGCCCTGAGCGAGAAACTGCACGCCGCGGGCAGCCACCTCGTCATCGTCGTCGGCCCGCACCCCGTCGTGCACAGCGGCGACGGCGACGGCGGGCACGTACCGTGGCGGCCGCCGGAGCCGTCGGCCCTGCTCCGCGGGATCCTGCGCCACGAGGATCTGGCCGGGCACGATCCCGACGCCCTCCTCGCCCTCCCCGAGGTGCAGTCGGCGCTCGGGCACCGGCGCCCCGTGGCCGAACTGGCCCGCTTCGCCGGGCGGATCGCCGCGTACGCCCGGGGCGACCTGACCCTCGCCGACCTCGCCGCCTTCGGCCACTACGCCGCCGAGCGGCAGGTGCGGGCCTGGTTCGACAGCACGGAACAGACCCTGCACGACAAGGCGTTCCTGATCGCGCTCGCCACCTTCAACGAGGCCCCCTACCCGCTGACCGCCGAGCTCAGCGACGTCCTCTTCGGCCTGCTGCAGCGCATCGAGAACCCCGGCGAACCCGCCCGCATCCCCGTCTTCGGCACTTCCAGCGCCCAGCGTGTCGAACGCGCCCAGGCCGACCGGTACCAGGAGGCCGAGGACACCGAGTGGGGCCCCGTCCTGCAGACGAAGGTGCAGTTCCGCGACCCGCTCACGGCCATCACCCTGCTCCGTGAGGTCTGGACCGGCCACCCCTCGGCCCGTCCCGCCCTCGTGACCTGGCTGCGCCGCCTGGCCGACGACCCCCGCCCGGTCGTCCGCACCCGGGCCGCCTCCACCGCCGCGGTCCTGGCGCAGACCGACCTGCCGTCGACCATGGCCCTGCTCATCCGGCCCTGGGCCACCGAACGGCGGCTGCGCGCCCGGCTGGCCGCGGGCAACGCGCTCGCCCTCGCCCATCACCTGGGCACGCCCCACGTGCCGCGCATCCTGCGGGAGTGGTGCGCGGCCGACGACCACCGGCTGCGCCGGGCCGCCGTGCGCACGTACGCGCTCGTGGGGGACGCCTTCCCCGGGGAAGCCGTCGGAGCGCTCCTGGAAGCGGCGCGGGTCCTGAGCGCGCGCGGCCGCCCTGTTCCCACGTGGCCGGACGAGCTGGACGAACTCGCCCAGTCCGCCGCCGCCGTGCTGCTCGCGGCAGGCCAGAACGCCGCGGGACGCCGGGACGGCGGCGCCGCGGCCGAGCTGTGGCCCTGGCTCGCCGCCCTGGCGCGCGACGGGCAGGTGCGGGAGTTCGTCCTGCACGCGTTCGTTCACGCCTGCGGGCCCACGGACAGCGGAGACGGCGCCGGCCGGCCGCTCCTCCTCGACCTTTTCGGCCGTGCCGAGGCCACCGCAGGCACCCCCGGCGCGCTTCTTCGGCAGTCGCTCGCCGCCCTGTGGCGCACGGCCCTCAACGACCCGCTGTACTCCGCGTCCGGCCTGTCGGCCATGCGCGGCTGGGTCCGCGCGGCCGCCCACGACCCCGAAGCCGAACGCGCCCTCGCCGGGCTGCTGCCGCTCCTGGCCGTATCCGTCGAGGACACCAAACGCCTCGTCTACCTGCTGGAGAACCTGCGCGGCGGGGCCGACCCGGCTCCGCCCGCCGTCGCCCTCCGGCTGCGCGGCGTCCTGTCCCCGCCGTCCGCGCCCTGACCGTCCGGCAGGCCCGGACCCGCTCACTCGTTCCCCGTGCGCAACCGTCCCGAGGAGAAGCAGCACCATGAGCCCGCAGCCCCAGTGGCAGCAGGATGCGAACCGCCACACGCAGCTCGTCGACCCCGTCGTCACGATCCAGGAGCTGTCGCGCTTCAAGCCCCTGCGCAGCACGCGCGTCGACTACGCCCTGGTCTTCACCACGGCGCAGGGCGGCCTGGACCCCTTCCTGCCGCCGAGCCGCCCGAGCCGCGCCGAAGTCGCCACCCGCCGGTGGACCACCGTGTACGAGGTCGACATGGGCCTGCACGACGCGGGCGCGGTCCTCTCGCTGCCCAGCAGCAACGACGCGTTCCTCTTCGAAGTGACCCTGAGCTGCAGCTGGCAGGTGCTGGACCCCGCCGCGTTCGTCGCCAGCGGGGAGCGCAACGTGCCCGCCCTGGTGCAGCGCCTCGTCGACGACGCCGTACGGCCCGTCCTGCGCGGATACGCGATGGAGGACAGCGCGACGGCGGAGAGGGCGGCGCAGGACGCCCTCGCCGCCGCCGGGCCGCTGGGCGCCGGCGCCGGACTGCACGTGCGGTGCGGCATCCAGATCCGCCGGGACGAGGCGGCCCTCACCCACGAGCGGGAGCTGCGCGACATCGAGTTCGCGCGGCGGAAGCTCGACCCGCAGCACGCGCTGCTCATGCGCGAGGACGAGCTGGCGGCGCAGCGGGCGCTCGCCCAGGGGCAGCACGAGCACCGGATCGCGCTGCAGCACCAGAACCTCGGCCACGAGCGGCAGCTGATCCGCGGGCAGCAGGAGCTGGAGCTGCAGGAGCTGGAAGCCCAGAAGATCCAGTACTACGCGTACTACCTGGAACGCGGCGGGCCCGCCGCGCTGGCCTTCCACCTCGCCCAGCACCCCGAGGACGCACGCATGGTCCTGGACAACCTCCGGCAGGACCAGACGCGGGCCATGCAGAACCAGCTGCAGATCGCCCTGCAAGCGTTCGGGGGCGGGCCGGGCCGGCTGGAGGAGCACCAGCTCGACGAGCTGCGCAGGCAGGCGATGAACGCGGCCAAGGAGGCCCTCCTGCCCGGCCTGCCGCCGTCCCCGCCCGACGGTGCGCCCGCGGTCGAGGGCCCGGCGGCGGACAGCGGCGCCGTGCCGCCGGACGCGGCGCAGCCGCAGGAGCCGCGGGACGATGTGCCCCCGGCGGACGCGGGCCCGGTCTTCGGTTACCGCCCGCCGACTCCGCCTCCCGGCCGATGACCACCGCCGAGCGGCTGCTCGCCGAACTGCGCCAGGAGGCGGCCCGCGCCGACACCAAGGGCTCCGTCCTGGTGGCGGCACAGGGCATGGCCGCGTCCGTGCTCGTCGGTGTGCTCGCCGTCCGGGGCTGGCAGCCGGCGGCCCTCTCGCCCGGCGGGCAGGTGCTGTGGTGGGCGGGCGCGGTGTGCTTCCTCGGCTCGCTGCTCTCGCTGCTGATGTCGGTGACCCCCCGGTACCGGACGCACGGCTGGCAGCCCGGCCTGCCGATCACCCACTTCGCCGACATCCGCGGCGCCGCCCGCCGCGGGCCGGAGGCGCTGGAGGAGGCGCTGCGGGAGACCGAGCGCGCTCCCGCGGCCGCGGTCCTCGCGGCGCTCGCGGAGAACAGCCGGATCGTCGCCGGCAAGTACGGGTGGCTGCGCGCGGGCATGGCCGGCTTCATCACGGCGATGGTGCTGCTGCCAGGTGCGCTCCTCGTCGGCTGAACCGCCGGTTCCGAACTCTTTCCGTACGACCAGTCAGGAGGCGCACAGCCATGCCCGAACAGGACGGTCCCGGCAGGCCGGCGGCGGCTCGTTCACGACACGAGCCGCCGGGCGGGGAAACGCGTCCGGCGTACCCCGCGGGGGCGGAGCCGCCGGCGTACCCGGCGGGGGACCCGCCACCGGTGTACCCGGGGCATGCCACACCCCCGGCCGGCCCCGGCCCGGCAGAACCCGCGACACTCCGGGCCGAGCCGCCGGCGTACCCGGCGGGGGACGCACCCCCGGCCTACCCGGGCGCGGCCGGATCCCCCGCGCCCCCGGGCGGGGA